>JAHDPS010000006.1 GCA_018434225.1 Bacillota bacterium | reverse complement strand
GATTGAATTGTCGTTGCAGCCGCATCAACATGTTGATTATCTTCGCCTGGACGGATACATCCAGCGCCGAGGTCGGCTCATCCAGGACCACGAACGACGGGGACGTGGCCAGCGCCCGCGCGATGGCCACCATCTGCCGCTCACCGCCGCCGATCATTCTCGGGAATTTCTCGAGATAATCGCGGGGGAGTTCCACCGCCTCCAGAAGATTCGCCAGTCTCTCCTCGCGATCCCTCCGATCGACCAGCCCGTGGACTCTAAGGGGCAATTCGATGATCTGGCCGATAGTCCGCTGGGGGTTGAGGGAGGTCCCTGGGTCCTGGAACACCATCTGCAGATCCTTTTTGAGTGACAGTGGCCGGTTCACCGCGTCCCCGCTTACATCACTCCCCTTGAACAATACCCGCCCGGCGGTGGCGCCGTACATTCCTATCACAGTGTATGCGGTCGTGCTTTTCCCCGAGCCCGACTCCCCCACGAGCCCGAAGGTCTCGCCCTCTCTGACCGTGAAGTCTATCCCGTCGACCGCCTTGACAAAAAGGGTGCTGCTCTTGAACACCCCTGTCCGGCTCACCGGAAAGTACTTTTTCAGCCCGCGTACCTCGAGAATGTCCTGGTCCAATGTATGCGCCCCCATGCGCGACGCCCCTGGCGGAGGCCGCTAGTAATGGAGAAAACACGCGACCTGGTGCGCGTCCCCTGTCCCCGCGAATTCCGGCTTCTCTCTCCTGCACCGCTCCATGGCCGAGGGACACCTTGGTTCGAACCGGCAGCCGACCGGCGGGTTCAAGTAGTCGGGGATCCGCCCGGGGATGCCCTCGGCCACCCCCCCGCCCGTAAGCTTGGGGATGCAGCTCAGCAGGGCCCTCGTATAGGGATGGAGCGGCTTCTCAAATAGTTCTTGGGTCTCAGCCGTCTCCACCATTGTCCCAGCATACATGACGTAGATCCGGTCGGTGGTCTCCCTGGCCACGCCCAACGAGTGGGTTATCAGGATCAGCGAGTTCCCCTTCTGTTCCACCAGCTCCTTGAGCAGGCGCAGGACTTGATCCTGGATCGTGACGTCCAGGTTAGTGGTGGGTTCGTCCGCGATCAGTAAGTCGCGCGGAGTGGCCAGGGCCATCGCTATGCAGGCCCGCTGCCTCATGCCGCCGCTCAGCTGAAAAGGGTAGTTGACGAGCATCCGTTCGGCGTCGGGCAGCCGGGCCTCTTTCAATGCCTTTATGCCGGCCGCCCTTAGCTCCTGTTTCCGAACGCCCCGGCGCAGGCCGGAGTACCTTATGACGTCGGATATCTGTT
>JAHDPS010000021.1 GCA_018434225.1 Bacillota bacterium | reverse complement strand
CTGCAAACTTGATCATACCACCGGGCGTTTCGGTTGTCCAGCGGCGAGCGCGCGTGCTCGCGCCGCCCGGGATGAAAATTCATACGTTGAATCTGAATGAACATACATCCCCGTCCTTAACGACATAATCTTTCGATTCCAGGCGGAATTTGCCCGCTTCCTTGAGGGCCCGAACAGATCGGTACTCCTGGATGTCGTCGAAAGAAAATACCTCGGCGCGGATGAATCCCCTTTCGATGTCGGTGTGAATCTTGCCGGCCGCCTCGCGGGCCGTCGCTCCCACCCTTACAGTCCAGGCGCGCACCTCGTCTTCGCCGCAAGTGAAGAACGAGATGAGGCCCGCGCTCCTGTACGCTGCTATCGCCAGGCGGTTGATGCCGGGTTCTAGCAGGCCGTATGCCGACAGGAACGACTGTTGCTCGTCTCTGTCCAGCAAGGCCACTTCCTTCTCCACCATACAGCTGAACTCCATAACCTCCGCCCCGATATCCGAACACCTGGCAAGCAGGTCGTCCTTGCCGGAGTATTCCCCCGAAGAGATCTGATCCTCCGATAGATTGACCGCTACCACAGCCGGTTTCCACGTGGCGAAGCCGAACGAACTCATCAACGACCGTGCTTCAGGGTCCAGGTTCGCCGCGCGAGCCGGAGTCCCGTCACTGAGCGCCCGCCTTACTGCCTCCAGCGCCTCAATGTCGCCGGTACGCTGGGGCTTTCCCCTTGCGCGGGACATGCGTTCGAGCGTGCCTTCCACCTGCTGGAGGTCGCCCAGCACCATGTCAGTTAACAGGTCATCGTACTCTGACACCACGGTCCGCCTTGCGTCGCCGCGCGATCCGGAGGCGCCCTGTCCGGGAGCGGGCGACGACGGATCTATGGAGAACGCGCCAATCACAAAAAGAAGCGCGTCGGCGTTCTTCGCTATAGACCGGCAGGTCGAGGGCGAGTAACCGGGGTGGTCGGTGAGACCTATCTGCGCGTAAGTAGTCTTGCGCGGGTTGAACAGCCCTGAGAGGGCGTCTACCCTCTCGTCGGGAACCCTGGCGATTCCTTCGGCGCAACCGTTCTTCCCGTTGCGCGGCTCGATCCCTGTCAGCAGCGAAAACAGGCTGCTCTTTCCGGATGATTGCATTCCGATTATCGCTATGTTCATGCGTCGTATTCTACATCTGTGCAGCATAGCAGGTCAACACCTGAAGGATGTTCGCGAAGGGTGTTCGCATACCACAATTTGCATGCTGAAGCGACCCAAAAAGACGTGCTAGAATGGCGTATCGGGACAACACTGGAACAGGAGGGGTATTGTAATGGCGAGAAACGCCGGAAGACACATCGTTCGCACCCTCATCACGACGGCGCTAGTAGCGGCCGTGTTGTTTGCCGTTACACCAGCCGCCTATGCGGCCACGACCTACGTCACCCCGGGGTATCACCCGTACTGGAGGTACTACCGGAACACCACGTCGCGGCCGTCACAGTCGTATCAATCTCCGAAGGCTTCTCCGCAGCAACCTGCGACTCCCCCCACGAGCGTTGGTTCGACGCAAATGAGCTCGTGGGAGTTGGAAGTCGTCAGGCTGGTGAACACGGAGCGGGCTAAGGCCGGTTTGAAGCCGCTGAACGTTGACGCGGTGTTGTCGCAAGTGGCGCGCCGCAAGGCGGCCGACATGCGGGATAAGGGATACTTCGCCCACGAATCCCCCACGTACGGTTCGCCGTTCAAGATGATGAGGGACTCCGGCATATCGTACAGAGTCGCGGGAGAAAACATAGCCGCAGGGCAGCGTTCGCCACAGGAGGTCATGAACGCCTGGATGAATAGCTCTGGACATCGAGCCAATATCATGAACCCGAGCTTCACGACGATCGGCGTCGGTCAAGTGAGCGGGGGGTACTACGGTAATTACTGGACCCAGATGTTCGTAGGGTGATAGCGGGAATTCCATAGCGCGTCCAGGAGGGGTTGGTTCGGCGACAATGCCGCGGAGCCAACCCCCTTGTATTCGGGAGGTGTATCCGGAACAATCCCACCTGGGTGTCGTCCCTAGAGTTGGTAAAGAAGAGGGATAGATGGACGAGGGACAGAAATGCTCAGGCAACTGGTCCCCCGGGGCCACAATCCGTCTATGGGAGGGCTGCTAAGTGAATCCAGGACTGTCGTGGGGACGCCGCAGGCTAATAGCCATTTTGGTCTGCGCCTGCGTCGCGGCGATTATGATGGCCGGCGCCCCCCATGTGGGTTTCGCGGAGTCGGGAAGCGAAACCTGGGGGCCCGGATGGCTCAGGAAGATGTTCGTGGACGAGGACGAGGCAGCCTGGGCTGTCGGTTACATGGCCAAGGTCAAGGCGAAAGGACTCGTCACGGGATACCCCGGCGGTTTCTTCAAGCCCAATTCGCAGGTCAGCCGCGCCGAATTGATCGCGACCGCCGTGCGATTATTGGGCGGGGAAGACGACGCTAAGTCAAGGGACGGCGCCGTACTTCCTTTCATTGACGCCTCGTACATAGAGGCGCAGTACCCGTGGGCGGTCGGTTATCTGGCGGAGGCGCTGAGCCAGGGCCTGTTGCCGTCCTCCTCGGAGGCGTTCCGCCCCTACATGCCGGCGACACGCGCGTGGGCGGCGGAGGTGTTCGTTCGGGCTCTTGGGATGGGATCAGACGCCCTGGCGAAAATGGACTCCCAGCTCCCATTCGCCGATAGGTACTCGGTGCCGTACGACAAAGTCGGGTACGTGTTCGTCGCCAACGTCAAGGGGATAATGAAGGGGTCCGGCGACACGTTCAGGCCCAACCAGTCTCTCTCCCGCGCGGAACTGGCTGCCGTGCTCGTGAGGTGCGATGATTACCTGGGACCCAGCAGTTCGAATGAATTGCGCGGTACCGTGTCCTCCGTCGGTTCCGACGGCCTCAGCCTGACGATCAGGACGTATGACTCGAATTGGTGGTCGAAATCGCGACGCGAAGGCGAGGCCGCTCAGGGGGGCAAGGTGACCGTATCGGTGATGCCGGGCGCCCTCATACTATTGGACAAGCGGCACGCCGACCTCTCCGACTTGAATAGCGGATACACTGTGACGGTGATCAAGACCGGCTCGTACGCTTCCGTCGTCGATGCACACACACGGAAGACGGTGGGGTGGCCTGGCTACGCGGAAGATGAGGACGACGACGGAGACGCGGGATCCGGCAGCCTGGTGGAGGGGACTATTCGAGAGACCGAGCTCGGTCGCTACCCGACGATTCGCATTCGCGATGAGGACGGGGTGAGCAAGACGTACGACGTAGCCGACGACTGTGAGGTTAAGCGCAACGGGTATTCCGCCGACCTCGAGGATCTCAGGGCGGGAGATCGAGTGACCCTGAGGCTGGATTCGTACGAGGTCGTCAGGATAACGGCCGAAACGGAGGACGAAGCCGACGAGGTCGTGAGCGGCGAAGTAGCCGGCGTGTCTTCCAGCAAGAACCGCATAACGCTGGAACTGGATACGGGCAACACGCGGGTCATCACGGTATCGTCGGGCGCTGACATAACCCGGGACGGCGAGTACGCTGAACTCGGGGACCTGAGGGTGGGGGATGAAGCGGAGGTCGCCGTCAGAGATTCCAAGGCGGTTCGCATAACCGTCGGCGGGGATTCCGCCGGCAGTCGGAATGGGACTGTGACCCGGCTGAGGACATCGTCCACTTCGCGCAGGATATACATCGAGACCGGCAGCGGGTCCGAGCGGGGATACGACGTATCGTCAAGCGTAACCGTGGACTACGATGGAATGGCCCTGCAATTCGAGGATATCGTCGAGGGGGACGAGGTCGTACTCAGGCTCGTCAGTTCGAAGGTGCGCAAGGTCACCATCGAAGACCGGCCCTCGTCCAGCATTAGCGGCACCATTCAATCGGTGACTTATGGAGACGGCTGTTACAGCGTCAAACTGCGAAAGTCGGACGGCTCGTCCGCCACCTACCTCGCGCATCCGGACGTATTGGTGAAACGGGGGTCCGATTCACTCAGGATGAAGGATCTCGGTGCAGGGGACACCGCCACCCTCAGGATAAAGGGGGGGAACGTCGCGGTCAGGATCACGGTAATCGACTGACAGTGCGGCGGCCGGATTTCCGATCTAGCGGACGACCGGGGGGACTCAATCCTCCCGGTCGTCCGCTCGTGCGGGTGGCCGCGCCGGTCCAGGGAAGGAGAATTTCGGCGAGAACGAGAAGTACACTACTGGGGGTATTATGACATCCACCGGCGGATACGGAATGGGATACCGCGACCTGCGGTGGAGGACGAAGCCGCGCAGGCGTAAGCGAAGGGGAGGAACGCCCGGCGGCGGCCACGGGAGATTGGCATTGTTGCTGGGCCTGGTGGCCGTGTGCGTGTTGGCGTTGGCTCGTCATCTTGAAAACCGGGGAGTGCGGGGCACCCTCCCCGTCAGCGATTACATCGAAGAAGAGAGTCTGGCCCAGGAGATCCAGGGCATTCTCGATGAAGCCGGTGGGACGTACGGTGTGTACGTAAGGATCGTTCAGACGGGAGAAGAGGTGGGTATACGCTGCCGCGACGAGTTCTTCGCCGCCAGTTGCTACAAGCTCCCTTTAGTGTTGATGTTGTATGAGGAGGCGCAGGCTGGGGAGATAGACCTTTCCGAGAAGGTCGCGTACTCGCCGGAGGACCGGGAAACCGGGACGGGCATCGTCATTGGATACAAGTACGGCTCCCAGTTCTCGTTGAGGGAACTCGCCAACCTGGCGGTGGTGAAAAGCGACAACGTGGCCGCAAACATGCTCCTCAGACATCTGGGTAAGGAGCGGTTCATAGAATACCAGAAAAGGGTCGGTGCCAGCGTCATTCCCGAGAATGTAAACCATTCGAGCCCCGCCGACATGGGTTTGTTTGCGGAGCGCCTGCTTGAATTCGCGTCACGACACGCGGCTCTGGGGCGCGAGCTGCTCGACTACTTCCTCCAGGCGGAATTCAAAGATAGAATCCCGGCGATGTTGCCGGATACCGTCAAGGTGGCCAACAAGATCGGAACCTGGCCGGGAACAGTCAACGACGTGGGGATCGTCATGTATGGTGAGGTCGAATACGTGTTGGCCGTCATGTCCAGAGACGTCCCATCTACGGAAGGCGCTGCGAACACTATCGCCATGATATCGAGCAAGATATACGATCATATAAGGACGAGGGCGACAATCGCGGAACGAGGCGCCGCGGAACGAGGTTGAACCATCAGGCTCAGATGTGATAAAATACCATTTGTAGACTTTCCGCGGGTGGAAGGGGGCGATGAGCTAGAGGAGAGGCTACGTCGGATAATGACGAACGCTGAATCCTCCCGAGGGAGGAACGGGGGAACCCAGCACTTCGGGGTGAATCTCGCGGGACGCGAGTAGGGTCAGCTCTTTCGATCCGAACCCGTCAGCTAACCTCGTAAGCGTGGAAAGAGGAGGTAATTGGTGTGTCTAGTGCTATCGCCGGCTCACCCACGATCAGTCCGGAAGGTTTGGTCGCCCGCAACCCGCTTACGCATCGCCTGAAGGTGCGCAAAGCGACTCCCGATGATGCTCACGATATCCTTCGAGTAGCGTGCAGTGTGGGAAACTCCGTTCAGGACCCGTCGATGGGGTTCCTGCTAACGAACTATGCGTCGGACCCCTTGAGATACCGCAGGGAATTCGCCCGCAAGGCCCTGGAGATGGATCACTTCTATGTCGCTGAGAGCAAGAGGGTGTGCGGGTTTCTCATGGCTTGCGGCCGGGACGCGTGGTTGGAATATTACCCGGACTGGCAGGCGCGCACTCACTGGCACCCCGAGTTCGACAGGCGGGATCTTGAGAAGTTCGTGGTAGTGGACAGGACAGCCGTCATGGCGGGATCCACAGGTCAGGGGATCGGGAGCATGTTGTACGAGCGGCTGCTCGGCGACATCAATCTCAAGGGCATCGAGAATGTATTCGCGGAGACGGTGATCGCTCCCGCACCTAACTACGCCTCGCTCGAGTTCAGGCGCAAACAAAAGTACAGGCTGGTCGGGGTAAGATATGAAGGCATCGAGGGAACATTCTACACGTCGCTCGTGTACATGAAGAAGCTGCCGAGGAACGGTAGATCCCAGGGATAGATTGCAGTAAGGCCGCGGGAGCGATTTTGGGTCGCTCGCGCGGCCTTTTTTGCTGCGAACTGGGTTTACAGGGGGTATTTCTTTGCCCAGATTGTGAAGGTTTGCGCCAACTATGGTCGAAATACGTCTGAAGTATGGTCTGCCGCTTGATTGCTGGTTTCCCGGCGCGCCGGGTATACATAGCGCTATTGCTGGCGACAGCGTTGGCCCTCGGCGGGTGTTCCGGGCGCGGGCCGAGGGTTACTGTTACCATCGCCGGTTCCACATCCGTTCAACCTTTCGCTGAGATCCTGGCCGAAGAGTTCATGACGGGGCGTCCAGACATAGCAATCAATGTGCAGGGCGGAGGCTCGAGCGCCGGGTACAGGGCGGTGGCGAGCGGTGCCGCGCAGATAGGGATGCTTTCCCGCGTACTCAGTCCTGGAGAGGGGGACGTAATCCCCGTCACGATCGCCACCGACGCGATATCCGTGATCGTGCACGCCTCGAACCCCGTCGAGGCGTTGCCTTCAAAGCACCTCGAGGCGGTGTTCACGGGATTGACGCGAAACTGGAGCACTCTCGGAGGGCCGGATCGCCCCATACACGTCATTTCCAGGGAAGACGGATCGGGCACTAGGGGGTCGTTCGACGATGCGGTTCTGGGGAAATCTCTGGTGATGCCCTACGCCGTCGTACAGGATTCCAACGGCTCCGTGCTGGAGACTGTCGCCTCGGATCCATACGCTATCGGATACGTTTCCCTGGGTCTGGTCGATCCAAGGGTCAAGACGGTTGCGATCGACGGCGTCGTTCCCAATCCCGACACGGCCGGGAGCGGGCAGTACCGTATCGTGAGGCCGTTTTTGTTTGTTACTAGTGGAGAGCCGGAAGGCGCAGTAAAGGAGTTTATCAGTTTTGTCATATCCGAACAAGGTCAACGAATCCTCCGCGACAACGGGCTCATCTCGGGGACCTGACGGGCGGACGCGAGGATTGAGCGAGCGCAACATCGAAAGGGCACTGCTCGTTTGCGCGCTGACGGCGGTTTCCGCCCTGGTGCTGATCACGTTGTTCATCTTCGCGGAGGGCGTTCCGGAACTGCTCAAGACGGGTCCCCTGGGGTTCGTTTTTGGGAGCGCCTGGTCGCCGGGACGCGAGATATTCGGGGTTCTCCCAATGATCGTGGGCTCAATCGAGGTCACGCTGGTCGCGCTCGTGATCGGTGTGCCCATCGCTGTGGCGTGCGCGGTATTCCTTTCGGAAATGGCGCCGCCCGGGGCCGCGGTATTGTTGAAGGCCCTGGTCGAGCTGCTTGCCGCTATACCGTCGGTGGTGTATGGTTTCGTCGGGCTGACCACGCTCGTGCCCCTCATCAGGCGGTTGACCGACGCGCCCGGTTTTTCCGTGCTCGCGGCATCCATTGTGCTCGCGATAATGATCATCCCGACAATAACGAGTGTGTCGTTCGAATCCCTGAGGGCTGTACCCGCGTCCTACCGCGACGGCATGGCGGCCCTGGGCGGCACCCGTTGGCAGGCTATTCACATGGTCTTGCTTCCCGCGGCCGGTTCGGGGATAGTGGCGGGCATTATACTAGGTATAGGCAGGTCTCTCGGTGAGACAATGGCCGTGCTGATGGTCGCGGGGAACGCGCCGGCGATCCCGACGTCGTTGTTGTCCCCGGTGAGGACCCTGACGAGCAACATAGCCCTCGAGATGGGCTACGCCGCGGGGAGGCACCGCGGCGCCCTGTTCGCCACCGCGGTCGTCCTGTTCGCGATGATAGCTGTTCTGAACGGGCTCACGAGGTTTGTGGCTTCGAGAGGAGCTGTATATGGCAGGGACAAGCAGAAGCGCCGCTAGTCGTTGCGGATCATACTCAAAAAAGATGGACCGTTTCGCCGGCGCAATATTCGGAGCGGCGACGGCAGTGACACTATTGCTTCTCGCGTTCATTGTCTCGCTCATCTTCGCCAGGGGAATCGGGGTTGTCACCTGGGAGTTCCTCACCCAGTCACCGTTGAGGATGGGGCGCGAGGGCGGGATATTCCCAAGCATAGTGGGCACCGTGGTTCTAACGGCCATTGCCCTCGCGATCGCCACTCCTCTGGGGGTCGCCAGCGCGATTTACCTCACGGACTACACGGACGAAGGATGGATTCCCAGCATAATCAGGTTTGGGGCGGAAAGCCTCGCGGGTATACCGTCCATCATCTTCGGGCTGTTCGGCTTCCTGTTCTTCGTCATATTCCTCAAGTTCGGATGGTCCATCCTATCGGGAGCCCTTACGCTTGCCCTGATGGTATTGCCAACCATCATGAGGACGTCCGAAGAGGCGTTAAGGACTGTGCCCAGGGAACACAAGGAACTGAGCCTGTCGCTCGGCGCAAGCAGGTGGCAGACGGTGGTTTTCGTTGTGCTGCCATCGGCGCTTCCCGGAATAATTACCGGCGTGATGCTGGCGCTCGGCAGGGCGGTGGGGGAGACCGCGGCGGTTATATTCACCGCCGGGTCCTCGCTCAGGCTGCCGAGCAGTATAATGGACCCTGTGAGGACGCTTCCGATACACTTCTACGTCCTTGCGAGAGAGGGGATATCGAGCGCCAACGCTTACGGCACCGCGGCGGTGCTCCTGGCGATCGTGCTCTTCATCGAGGTCATGGCAAACCTGATCATGGCCAGATTCTCCAATCGCGGATAGCGAGGGTGGGATCGTGAACCACAACGGGATCCGTTTCGAGAATTTCAGTTACGCGTATGGGGAAGTGCAGGCTCTGAGGTCCATCAACATCGAGATCGCCGGGAACGAGCTGTTCACAGTGATGGGCCCCACCGGCAGCGGCAAGACTACGATGCTCAGGTGCCTGAACAGGCTGAACGACCTGGTCGGTTCGGGCCGTTGTTCCGGCTCCGTGTTCGTCGGCGGCCGGAGCATATACGATCCCAGTGTCGACGTAACGAGTCTCAGGAGAAGGGTCGGCATGGTATTCGCCATGCCGACGGTGCTGCCGGCATCCATTTACGAGAATGTGGCTTACGGTCTCAGGAGGGCGGGGGAGAGAGCCGCCGTCGTAATATCGACTGTTGTCGAGAAATCCCTCATAGCGGCCGCCCTCTGGGATGAAGTGAAGGACAGGCTCGGCGAGAGGGCGGACAGGCTGTCAGGGGGGCAGCAGCAGCGCCTTGCGCTCGCGCGAATTCTCGCGCTGGAACCGGACGTCATCCTGTTGGACGAGCCGACGTCCGGCCTCGACCCGATCTCGACGCTCAGGATTGAGGATCTTCTGAGGGATCTGGCCGAGAAGTATACCATCGTACTGGCCACCCATAACCCGCACCAGGCTGCCCGCGTCGGGTCCAGGGTGGGGTTCCTTTTCCAGGGAGAGATAGTCGAAATCGCTCCGGCCGCGCAGATATTCACGAGTCCCGGGGATCAGCGCACCGAGGCTTTCGTCAGCGGCCGGCTCGGATAGCACTTGTAGCCAACGGGAGAGATAACCGACGGAGAGATTCAAGGCCAGGGTGGACAACCTGAGACTCTACTACGGCGCATTCATGGCCCTGAAGGGCGTCTCCGCGGATTTCCGCGAGAACGCCATAACTGCCATCATAGGGCCGTCGGGCTGCGGTAAATCCACGCTGCTCAGATGCATCAACAGGATGAACGACAGAGTGCCTCACGCCCGCGTCGAGGGCAGGGTGCTGATAGAGGGGCGCGACATATACTCGCCCGATTACGACGTCATCGAGTTGAGGCGGCGCGTCGGGATGGTGTTCCAAAGGCCCGCGGTATTCCCGATCTCGGTGTTCGACAACGTCGCCGTGGCCCCGCGCGTTCACGGAGTGACGGCTGCCGCGGATCTCGAACCGATAGTGCACAGAGCGCTGTCGGAGGTCAATCTGTGGGATGATCTTAAAGACGAGCTCAGAAGTCCGGCCTTGAGGCTTTCGATGGGGCAACAGCAGCAACTGTGCATTGCGAGGGCGATCGCGACTCGCCCCGACATCGTCTTGCTCGATGAGCCGTGCTCGGCGCTGGATCCGTACACGACGCTGAGGATTGAAGACCTCCTCGCCCAGCTCGCCGACGAATACACCATCGTGATCGTCACTCACAACATGCAGCAGGCAGCGCGGGCTTCCGACCATACCATATTCATGCTCAGCGGCGAGGTTATCGAATCCGGTCCAACCAGGAGTCTTTTCATGAACCCCCGTGACCGTCGGACGAACGACTACGTGACCGGGAGGCTGGGCTGACCCCTACAAGCGCCGCCAGACCGAGAGCGATCACAGAGATAGGTGCGATCATCCCCGTCGAAAACGCCTCGCGCAAGAACAACACGGCGCCCATGGTCCCGAAGAATCCGGACGTGCTGATGATCAGCCCGCACCGGCCGGCGCCGATCAGGCGGGTGGCCGTGTAATAGAACAGTACGGACAGGACCAGGAACACGCCGCCGCTCGCGACGATCGCCGGGATTGTCGATCGGGGAACAGCGAGCCCGCTTCCCTTCCACAACGAGAGCACCGCCATGACGAGACTGGTCGCCATTGTCTTGGCCGCCAGCATGACGACTGCCGGGACGGATGGGTCCATGAGGCGGATGAGGTTGGCTTCAAGCGCCCAGAAGAAATACCCAATCGCCATGAGGATGTCTCCGGTCACCGTCACTTGGCCCGCAGAGGCGGCCGTTTGAGCGGGAGCCGGCCACGACAGCCACGCCGCGCCCGTCAATATCAGGATGCTCCCGACTACTCCCCGCCTATCGAGGCGTTCGCGGAAAAACCCGAACGCGAGCACGGCCGTGAATGCCGATTCGAGGTTGTTCAGTATCGAACCGTGGATGGCGCTCGTGCGTTCCAGTCCGAGGAAATAGAGCACCGGCCCGCACACGGCCCCCGATAGAAGCCACCACGCGAGAACGGACGATTTGATCCCGCGGGGCAGCCGGCCACGGCTGAGCGAGCGGATGGCGAGAGGGACGAACACACAGGAGGCGCACAGGTACGTCAATGCCCCGGCCGTAAGCGCGTCGATTCCCGCGTTGAGTATGATCTTGTTCGCCAGCGTGTTCATTCCGATGAAGACGGCCGAACCGAGGGCGAGAGCATATCCGCGTATCATCGCAATGGGGTGGATTCCAGCCCGCCGCCGGTGTTTCCTTCCGCTGGCACCGCCGTGGGCGATAGGAATTCGATGGCAAATCCCCAGGATTTTGTCGAGTTGCGTAGTAAATACCTATCTAGGTCCGACTGCTTCGCCATGATTCGCCAAATAGTCCTGTCTTAGGAGGAGTAATATGAGACTCGTGGGCTTCCGTGTACAGATGTACAGGTGCATTGTGGATTCCGGCTGGATAGACGTTTGCGCGTTGACTGCCCTGGTTGGAAAAAACGAGTCTGGTAAAACAGCGCTCCTCAAGGCGCTTCACAAGCTGAACCCGTCCGTGCCGGAGCCGTACTGCATGGATAGAGAATGGCCGAGGAGATTCCGAAAGGATAGGAATGAAGAGCAGGTCGTCTGCAGCGCCCGTTTCGAACTGGATCCGGAAGAGATTGAAGAACTGAGGCAGTTTTCGGGCGAGGACGTCATCCCGAGCGTGTTCGAGGTGCGCCGGGATTATGCCGGCAGGCTGGAAGTCCTTTTCCCGCCGGAGCTCTTTCCGGACAGGCTCATGCAGCAGGACCTCGATCCCCTTCTCGAAATGTTCCCCAGAGTGCCGGATCTCGTAGGGTCCTCGTTCGGCTCCAAGGCGCGTGAGTGCCTCGAGGAAGCCAAGCAGATGATCTCGGAGGGCAGATTCTCGGACCTCGCGCGCGCGCGTGGCGAGCACCTTCAGGCCCTGCTGAACAAGATCACGTCAGCGCCGACCTCAGTCCAGTCTTCGGACGTCGCGGGCGCCGGCGGCAGGCTGGAGTCGCGGGGGGAATCCTCGGCCGCCGAAGATGAGGCCGCCGCGGAGGAAGCGGGCGCGCTCCAGACGATCTTTCCCAGGGAAAGGGAATTCATGGATGATTACAGGGAAAGCCTCAAGCAAGTGCTGGAGCGAGTGACGGCCACGCCATCCGTGCTGGAGAAGGCTCGCGAATACGTATCCAAACGCATTCCGGCGTTCGTCTACATATCCGATTGCCAGACATTCACGGGCACCGCCCAGATCGATCAGGTGAAACAACGCAAGGATCGGGGCGAACTCACCGAAGAGGATCGGACCCTCCTCACGATAATGGACATGGCTGGACTCGATCTCGACGAAGAGGTGGACAAGAGCGATGTGGTCGATCTGGAACAGAGGCAGTTCGACCTGGATGACGCCTCGGTTGTGCTGACACGGTATCTGTCGAAGCACAGGCAGAGAAAATACCAGGTCCAACTGCGCGCGGACGGCCAAAAGTTCTACACTTTCATCAAGGACGAATACGATCCGTCGCTTATCATGCTCGAGGAGCGTTCGCGGGGCTTCCAATGGTTCTTCTCGTTTGACCTGATGTTCATGCACGCGAGCAAGGGCACGTTCAAGAATTGCGTCGTCCTGCTGGACGAGCCGGGGCTCCACCTGCATCCTGACGGGCAGAGGGATCTGCTGAAACGGATGCGCGATTATTCAGCGGACAACACGATCATATATACGACTCACATGCCGTTCATGATGGATCTCGAGAGGCCGGACCGCATCCGGGTTCTCAGCGAGACATCCAACGGTTCGATTGTGGCGGATGACCTGATGGAGAGCCAGGAGGAAGCAAAACTCGTAATCAGGTCGGCGCTGAGCGTGGCGTCCTGTCCGAGCTATCTAGTGGCTCAACGGAATCTAGTCGTCGAGGGAATTGACGATTATTGGATATTGACGGAAATGTCCAGGCTGATGCTGCAATCCGGCGAGATGGGGTTGCCCGGCGACCTGTTCGTCATACCCTCGGGCGGAGCCGCGGAAGCGGCGTACATAGCGACTCTCCTGGTCGATCACGGCCTGGACGCTGTGGTGCTCTTCGACTCGGACGATGGAGGGGAGGGCCCGAAGAGGGATCTCGCGGAGAAATGGCTCCGTAGATACCCGTCCGGGCGGGCACAGGTGCTGAGCCTCGCCCAGTGTATGGGCATGGAAGACGGTTTCTCAATCGAGGATATCTTCCGCGAGGAATTCTATCTCCGTAAAGTCAGGGAGGTTTACATGAAGCAGCTCAACGCGGCAGGCTGCGCGGAATTGGCCCTGCCGCCCGGGAGACAGCTCGCCACGAGGGTTGAGATGGCGCTGTCGGGCTACGGGATCAAGTTCGATAAGGTGGCCGTGGCAAAGGCCCTGCGCATGTCCCTGGCCAAGATGGGTTCTCTCGACGAGCTTTCCCAGGAGACGAAACTCGCCGTAAGGAGGATATTCGCGACGGTCAATGCCGCGCTGCCGCAGGAATAGGTGGACGGGACGCAGTCTCGATCTTGAGTGAAGCCGTGGAGGACGCGCCGAAACGCGTCCTTCACGCTGTCTCTGAGCCGTTTGTTGGATATTTTCCGGTTGACCCCAACGCATCACGGAAATGATGGACGGATGAAGGGGATTCGCCCGAAGCGGCGTAAGAGTCTCTTCGTATCAGACGCTAGGTCGGAACAAGGGGGAATAGATATGCCGGTGAATCTGCGCGGGCGCCATTTCTTGACGTTGATGGATTTGACGCCCCGGGAGATCAAGTACCTTCTGAATCTATCGCACGATTTGAAGAGGGAAAAGAGAGCTGGTATCAAGGGGAATCGCCTGGTGGGTAAGAACATCGTGCTTCTATTCGAGAAGACTTCCACGAGAACGCGTTGCGCTTTTGAGGTAGCGGCCCTCGATGAAGGGGCACACGTGACCTTCCTGGATTCCGGTAGCTCCCAGATGAGGAGGAAGGAATCCCTGGAAGATTCGGCAAGAGTACTGGGCCGCTTCTATGACGGTATAGAATACAGGGGCTATGACCAGAAAGACGTCGAACTGCTGGCCAAGCACGCGGGCGTCCCTGTCTGGAACGGTTTGACCGATGTGGATCATCCTACCCAGGTGCTGGCGGATTTGATGACCATCGAAGAACACATCTACAAACCCTTGGATAAGGTAAAGTTGGTGTTCGTGGGGGACGCGCGGAACAACATGGGGTATGCCCTTATGTACGGATGCGCCAAGATGGGCATACATTTCGTGGCTTATGCCCCTGAGGCCCTCTACCCGGACAATGAGATCGTCCGCAGGGTGGAAGCGGTCATCGCGCGGGAAGGGACTGGGGCTCGTATAACGATCACCAGCGATATCGAGGATTTGGCGGGCGCCGATGCCATTTACACCGACCTCTGGTGCTCCATGGGGGAGGAGGCCAAGATGGAGGAGAGGGTCAGGTTGCTCACCCCGTACCGGGTGACCATGGACATGGTGAAGGCGACCCAAAACGACGACGTGGTCTTCATGCATTGCCTGCCTTCTTTCCACGATATGGAGACAACAGTAGCAAGGGAAGCCCATGGTAGAAACCTGGATATCCGAGAGGTCACCGATGAGGTGTTCCGGAGCAGGCACTCGGTGGTATTCGACGAGGCGGAAAACAGGATGCATACCATCAAGGCCGTCATGATCGCCACTATCGGCGCGTAGTGGCGCGTTGTCGCGGGCTGTCCCAGGAGCGACCGCGGGAGCTCCTGGGACGCGCTTCAACTCACGAGTAATTGCGGATCACGAGTAGTTGCGGACTATCAATTCGTTGACGACGCCTCTTCCATCAGCCCTGCAATTGATGGGCCTCTTGGCCTGGACGACGTCGATCCTGAATCCGTCGTAGAGTCCCCGCACGAATGCGGTGTCCGAATTGCTCAGCATGACACTCGCGCCACGGTCCGCCAGCGTTCCGAACACCCCGGCCAGCCTGACCTGGGACTCCGGACCGAATCCCTCATCAACGTATCCGGTGAATCGCGATGTCTCGCTGAGCGGGTGATACGGTGGGTCGAAATATACGAAATCCCCAGGTGCCGCCTCGGCGACGGCCGCCTCGAAATCCACGCACAGGATGGTGGTATTCTGGAGGCGATCCGACACCGCCCGCAAGTTTTCTTCGTCGAGGATCTTCGGGTTCTTGTAGCGGCCCAACGGGACGTTGAATCTGCCCGAGCTATTCACCCTCCAGAGACCGTTGTAGCACGTTCTGTTCAGGTAGATGAATCGCGACGCGCGTTCCACGCTGGATAGAGTATGGGGGTCGATTCCTCGAACACGGTAGTAGTGATCCCGGCCGTGCCGTCCGTGCAACGAGGCGTGCGTCGCGAGCGACGCGGCGAGGTCCGATACATTGGTCCGGACCACTGAATAGGCGTTCATCAGTTCTTCGTTCTTGTCGTTGAGCACCGCGCGCCCCGGATTCAATGCGAAAAACAGGGCCCCGGCGCCGACGAATGGTTCGAAGTATCTATTGTATTTCTCAGGCGCCCTGGCGAGCAGTTCCCCGATGATCTGTCCCTTGCCACCAGCCCATTTCACGAAAGGCTTCAAGAACACCGCCCCTTTCCATAGGGGTAGATTCTCAGTCAGGCATTCACCTCCTTCATGCCCTCGACTGGTTCAACTTTAAACTTCAGGGGCCCAGAAGTCGCGAGACAGTCACGATTTGCAGGCCCATGGCGGCGAGGTCATCTATCAGAGTGGGCAGCGCGGCTGCGGTTGCCGCGGTGGGGTGCAGAAGCACTATTCCGCCGGGATCTACGGCGCGCCTCACACGCTCGATGATCGTGCGCTCGTCTCGGTATTTCCAATCGAGCGAATCCGCGCTCCAGAGGATAGTACGATAGCCCAGGCTGCGCGCCGCCTTGAGGACCGATTCGCCCCGTTCGCCGTAGGGCGGGGCATACAGGTGGGGCTTGGAGCCCGTGATGCCGCGCAGGATGTCCTCGGCGAGCTGTATATCGCGCATGTTGCCCTCGACACTCAACCCGTCTGGGTGTGGATGAGCGTACCCGTGGTTTCCGATCTCGTGACCGGCGGCGGCCATGGCCCTCACGAGATCGGGGAATTGCGCCGCCCACCTGCCGGTTACGAAGAATGTCAGGACTACGCCGTTGGTCTCGCAGATCTTTAGCATGTCGGGGAGGAACTCTTCTCCCCAGTCGACGTTGACCGTAAGGGCCACCAGCCCGCCGGCGGCCGGCCCGTGGTATACGGGATCGTCACCTGCCGTCGTTCTTGGCGTGGCTGACGATGTATCTGGCGGCGCGATGGTGGCGGCCAGGTACCCCGCAGCCAGGGATGCCGAGAAGAGGGATAACAGTATGAGGACCAGAGATCCGCGAATCCTCAACGCCGGTCTCCTCGAGAACGCGATATATTCCCGATGATATGCGCGCGGCCCGGCGGTCTTGCTATGTCTCAGGCGTTGCTTCAGGATCGCTCTTTTCGTGCCACATTGCGTAGTCGACTATCACCACGTCGTTGGCGGAATTGGATAGGTCCAGCTCGTGATAGACCTGGTAATACTCGCCGCGAGGGTTTTTAGTGACGACGACGACGGGCTGGTCCAGGGCGTGGAGGTTCAGTCTCTTGACGACCGCAGTTTCGCCGGTGGATAGGAGCACGTTGCTCGCCACCGGGTAAGGCGCCACCACTGAGGTAAGGGCGTTGACCACCTTGGGATCGTATAGCTTTCCTGCGTTCTCCGTCAGGAACACTAGTGCTTCGCTGGGATGGAGCGCCACCCGATGCGGCCTGTCCGACGTCATGGCGTCGTAGACGTCGCACACGGCGCACAGGCGGGCGTACTTATGGATCTGTTCCCCTTTCAGCCCCCTGGGGTATCCCGTCCCGTCCCATCTCTCGTGATGCTGAAGGGCCACGTGAGCGGATAGCAGATCCACCTTGGCCTGACGCAGGAAGTCGAAGCCCCTTTCCGGGTGGAGTTGCACTATCTGCACCTCATCGCTGGTAAGGCCGCCTTCCCGCTTCCAGATGTATTCGGAGACTTCGACCTTCCCAACATCGTGCAGGAGGGCGCCCACTCCCATCTCGACCAGTTCCGGTTTGGGATATCTCAGGGCCTTGGCGGCCACCATCGACAAGATCGCCACCTGGACCGAGTGCGCGAAGGTGTAGTCGTTGAGGGATTTGATGTCCAGCAGCCCAATAATGACTTCCTTCTTCGATAGGATCTGTTCGACCAGCATCTGGCTTGCCCGTGTGATCTTCGCGGCGAAGTTGGGTCGTTCGCCGCGTCCGATTCTATGGTACGACCGGAGTGAGTGATCGGACGTCCCGTTTTTTGAGATGGCGCCTATGACCGCCTTCTCCGCGAATTCCACCACACACTTGACCGCTTGCTGGCGCGTCTCTATCGTGACGACCTCGGGGAGTTCGACCTGAAATACGTCATCGGCGATGTAAATGGTGTTATACCCCTGCTCGAGCAACTGATCGATGTACCGGGCCCGGAGCGTGACTCCCGCCGCGAGAATGAGCCGTCCCTCCACGTTGAATACGGACCGGCCCAGTCGCATGCCGGGGCGCGCTTGAACAGTAGGCACCAGGCGCAATACAGTCTCCCCCCAATAGACCTGCGTCCGCCGCGGAACCCGTATGGGCGAGTTGGTATCGCCAGGCCGGATGATCAGCAATACACGACCGGTATTCTGCGCGGTTCTCGGCAATCCTGTCGGTTGTAATAAACTTCAAGGGGACGAATTCGAGTGAGACTCGAGATGAAACCCCCCCGGCCGGAGGACTGGGGCCGCCCCGCGATGATTATGTAACGGCTTAGATGCCTGCCGCATACGATTGACTAGAAACCTTCCAGGGAGGTATGAAACGTGGTCGAGAAAAAGGAATGGGGCATGGGCAATTTCGCGTTCATCCTGTTTCTGATACTGATTCTCCTGTTCTTCGGCGATGGCATCTGGAACTGATCCTCCGAGCGCGCGACTTTCCCGAGACCTCGCGCCCACCGTGGCGCGAGGTCTCCGCATCGGGGTTACAGTGTGTTAGCGAAATCGATGAAGGCGTAGCCGTCCCGCGCAATCACGCTGCGGGCGCAGGCATTCCATAACGGAATGAGGCTTTCCGAGAAAATGGGGCCATCAGCGACCAGGGTGTGATACTCTCCGAATTCCCCCGCAACGGACAAGCCGAGCGCCGCGATATCATCGACCGCCCGCTCGTCCAGTCTCTTCCCCAGCCATCCCTCATCCATCTTCGAGAGGTCCACGGCGACTATGAATGCCTCGAAACCCAGACTGATGAACTCCCGCACCGCCCCGTCGTGGCTCATCCCCCACAGGGGATGGTGAGCCTCCATTCCGGCTTCAGCGCACATTCTCCGCCCCCAGTCGCGGTGCCCGGCGATGTCGATGTCCCCGAAGACGCATCCCGAAATTCCCCCTCGGGCCGCACAAGCCATCAATCTGCGAAACTCCGGTTCGTAACCGTTCCAGTCCACGGGGTCGCCCGCCAGCAACCGTGCGCCGGCCGCCCGGGCCTGCGCCTTCACAATGGCTTCGGGGATCCCGTTGGATACCGTGACCATCCCGGGCGCCATCATGCTGATGAACGTCGTGACGTCCATTCCCGACTTCCTGGCCGCGTACAGCGCAAGGGCGGAATCCTTCCCTCCGCTCCAGGACACGGCGCAGACGCTTGCCCTACTCGTCCCGTCTTTCATGTATCTCCGCCTGATCCTGGTGGATGAGGCGCAGTTTCCTCAGCGCCTCTTCCATTTCCCCTGCGACGCCCTTCTCGTTGAGGCCCAGGGCGTTGGCCGTTTCCCTGTAATCCATGCCCTGGGTCACCATCGTCAGCACCTTGATTTGCACCTGCGTGAGTTCGACGGACGATTCCCTTTTTTCGCCTTTGAACTCGCGCAGGATCCTCGACGCCAGCCCCGGCGATAGGGGGGCGTCTCCACGCTCGAGCGACGCAAGCATCTCGAAGAGGTCCGCAGACCTGAGATTCTTCAAAAGATAGCCTGAGGCGCCGCTCTTTATGGCCTCGAACAGGCTCTCGTCGTCCTCCGACGTGGTCAGCATTATGATCTTAACGTCCGGCATTTGCGCCTTGATCAGGCTCGTGGCAGTGATGCCGCTGCACACGGGCATCATGATGTCCATGAGGATCACGTCCGGCCTCTCGATTAGGGCTTTTGCCAGAGCGTCCATGCCGTCGGTCGCCGTGCCTACGACTTGGACGCCGTGGGCTGCGAGGAGGTTCTGAAGGCCCTCCAGGAACAAAGGATGGTCATCCGCGAGGAGTATCTTCACTTCCCGTCCCCCTGCTAGAGAGCGGCACGCTCGCTATGACCGTTGTCCCTTTGCCGGGGGCGGAGCGTATTACCAGCGAGCCCCCGGATTCTTCCGCCCGCTCTCTCATGATGTCGAGGCCGAACCCATGGCCGTTGATTGCATGGGACTCGCCCGGCTCAAAACCGCAACCGTCGTCGCTGACGATTATATCGGCGGTGCTCTCGCCGGGGGAGAGCAGTATCCTAACAGACGTGGCGCGTGCGTGCTTTCTCACGTTGGCGAGCGCCTCCTGCAGTATCCCGAGTATCTGTATTTCCACGCCGGGCTCGAACATCCCGTTTTCAACATTATCGGGGACCACCAGTTCAGTGTGAATGCCGGTTATACGCTCGAAATACAGGGCCCGGCGACGCAGCGCGGAAAGGAAGTCGAGGCCGGGCGACGTTTCCCTCATGCTGCGGATGTATTCTCGCAGGCTGGTATGGGCTTCCTGAGCCACGTCGGCCAACCGCTCCAACTGCTCGGCCGCCAGAGAGGTATTCCCCGCGGCGACGAGCTCGCGTATCGCCTGCGTCTCCACGTTCACGTAGCCAAGCACTTGCCCGAGACTATCGTGCAGTTCTCTGGCCAGGCGTTCGCGCTCTCCAGCCACAGCCAGTTCCCTCTGATGTTTCACGAGTATCGCCTGGGTGTTACGGTTCTCGGTCGCGTCGTGGATGACTACCAGGCGACCGCACAATGTCGACCGATCATCGGTGATAGTCGAGGAGTACATCTCGTAATGCCTGCCCGAGTCCGACTCCAATTCGGCGCTTCCGGAATAATCCCAGGAAATGGGCCATCCAGGCAGGGCCTCGTCGCATCTCCGGCCCGCCGCCTCGAGTGTGCCGACTCCGAAAATGCGCTGGGCGGCGGGGTTCAATTCCACGATTCGACCCCGGACGTTGAGGAGGATGATCCCATCGCCCATGTTGGCAATGACGTTCGCGTAAGCGACGGGCACGATATCGAATAGCCTGTAGCGGAACAGGCCCCACGTGATCACGGCCCCCGAAACGGTGAAAGCGGCGGGCGAGATGTCGTGCGTAGGCACCGGGCTCAAACCCAGCGTGTAGAGCGCGCTGGATACCATCGGCAGTAAGAGGCCACCCATTAGGGTAAGGGACTGGCCGCGGTAGGGGGGGGCTGTCCGGAGCATGTGATTCGCGAAAAGGAGCAGCGCCATCATTACCAGCAGGTACGAGTAGGCTGCGAATACCCAGAACCAAGGCCCGTATGTCTTCGATATCACGGGGAACGGTCCGGTAGTATCCATGCGCACGTCTCGCCGGATCAGGCCGTGCAGGTCATTCGTCCAGGTCAGGATGAAAGTTACCGCGGGGATGACTAGAAGTGTAGCGATCCTGCGCCCGTTGAGCCATCGTCCCATGCCGGTATGCTGGATTGCAAGGTTCAAGCACGCGAGTGGGGCAGTTCCATAGCACATGTACTGGGCGTTCGCCCAGAATGTCTTCATGGGCAATTGGCGCGCGGCCATCTCCAGGGCGTTCGAGAGGCACCAAACGGACGCCACAATAGAAAGCAGGCTCAGGGAAGTCGCCGCGGGAACGTCGCGACGACGCCAGGCATACCCCCCCAGAGCCGCTGACACCACTGTGGATAATATGAGATACCAGACATACGGTGTGTAATGCCAGCCCATGCCTCGGCGCTCCAGATGGCCGTCTACGGTTGGGAGTGTCGACCATCACAGATATGTTACCACACTGTAAGGCATTCTGGCCACGCGGCGAAAGCTGAACAATACTAAAACTGTACACTACCAAAACTGTACACTACCGAACTGCGCGCGCACACCCGAAACCCCTATTTGAATCCCTTCAGGTCGCGACTGGTGAATGTCCACTCGGGGGTTTGCAGCGTATCGCCGAAATCCAGATCGTACCACGGGCTCAATCCGGGATCACCGGTGTTCTTGAGGATGTGGATTTCCTGCGCGGGCATATAGCTCTGGGCAAGCATGAAGACTTTCTTCCCCGCGGCTGCGTCTTCGGCCATGTCCACCACGATAATCGAGTGCCCCTGGTCTATGAATACATCGCCCACGCCCATCTTCGCCACTTCCACGTGCGCCATCTCCCGGGCGAGGGAGGTGGTGTTGGCGTATGCAAAAACCAAGTCAAGGTACTTCCTGAAATCACGATGGGAGTCGCTCGGGGCGGCCGTCCTGACCCAGGCGGCATCGTTCCCCGTCACCGTGATCCTGTACCCGTTCCTCCACTTCGCGTATTCCGCCCTGAACCCGTTGGCGAAGTTGAAATGGATGTCATCGTATTTCCCGCGCTCGTACAGGTACTCCGCCCTCAACCTCATAATAGCGTCGGCGCACTGCTGCAGGTCCCTTTCTCCGACGTCCACGTCCAACACGGCCTCCGCGACGTCCCGGGGCTTGACTCTGCCGTCGTAGTAATGGACCGCCGCCCCGTCCGGTTTCAACGGGACGCATCTCAGATACTCCGCGAACGAGCCCTTCGGGGCGCTCACCCTCGTGAACCCTCTCGGAGCGGCGAACCTACTTTCTATCGTGTTGCCGTCGCTATTGATGAACTGGCTCCGGGCTGGGGGATCCGCGGGCCTCGACTCCGATGGGTGAGTCCCGGCGGGATTAGTGGCCGGCGGATGGGCGGCGTTTCCTCGAACGCACGATGATATCATTAATACCGCCGCCAACGCCACGATTACGGCGGCAAGCGAGGCCGCAAATGATATGCCGCGGGCCGGCGGCGTTGTCCGCTTGAGAATACGGTTCAACATCGCTCCCCCTTCGATCATAATCCTCTCGAACATAATTCTCTCGGACACACAGTATCAGGACGGACTCCGGCGTGGCAAGTTCCATATACCCGCGACCTGAATCACAGGACCGGCCGCACCACCATATAATGAAATGCACTTATGTTAACAAAGAGATGTGGAGGGAACCCAGATCGAAAGGCCATGCGACCATTCCCGCGAAACCGGCAACCGACTGTCGGGGCGCGTTGTTCCGGTCACGGCGCTATCAGGCGGGCAACTCGCCCAGTTGTATTCATTGAGGGAAATGTTCTTCACCAGCGTGACGCCGGGACAATTCGAAGACACCATATTAGCGAAACACTGGGCGATCTTGCTTGTTGATCCCTCCACTGGCGGGATCCAGGGGTTCTCCACTATCAAACGCATAGAAACGATCATTGATGGAGGGCGGGTTGTTGCGTATTCTTCGGGGGAAACGGCCGTTCACCCAAGCCACTGGGGACAGGCCGAACTCCCGCGAGTTGCCGGCAGCCATATCATGGCAATGGCCGAGGGCGAGCGGGACGCGAGGGCCTACTGGTTCCTGATCACGTCGTCGTATAGGACTTATCGTTTCCTACCGCTCTTTTTCCGCGACTATTGTCCGAAGCGCGGCTCTCCAGTCACTAAGGAAATGAGGAGGACGCTGGAGAAATTGGCCTTCCAGGAATTCGGCGAGGAATACGATCCAGCGAGCGGGGTGATCCGTTTCGACGGGGCCACGCCCCTTCTGCGCGAGTACGCGGTGATTCCCTCGCATCGCACAGGCGACCCGGACATCGCTTTCTTCGCGCGCGTCAACCCCGGCTACCTGTCGGGGGAGGAACTCGCGTGCCTGGCCGCCCTAAATCGAGAGAATCTTACGCCGGCCGGGCTGCGTATCCTGGCGCGAGGCTCGCTGCGCCCAAAAGAAGAAGCCCCCAGGCTTCGCTGAGGGCTATCAGTCGTGACTCTTTAGTATCTTCTGAAGCCCCTATCCTGACCCCTTCGATCGCTTCTGAATCCGCCGCCTCTTTCCTGGCGTTCCCTGGCTTCGTTCACCGTCAGCTGCCTGCCGTACCATTCCATACCGTTCATGGACTCGATTACTTTGGGCGCATCCTCATCCTCGACTTCCACAAAGCCGAATCCGCGGGACCGGCCCGTGTCACGGTCGGTCACGACGCGCGCCGATACTACCCTGCCGTACTGAGCCACCGCGTTGCTGAGATCTGTCTCGCTAACGTCCCAGCTGAGATTCCCGAAGTACAAGCTCTTGGTCATCTTAACACTCCTTGTGAGCGATTGGCCAGGTGTTATCCTAGGTTCACTCCCCTGGTCAGCCGTGTGTGGTCGTGTAACCAAGAGGTATTGTACCCATGATGAACTCCAGCCTGTTGTTCTCATTGTACTCCTTAATCTGGTAATGCGCAACACGGCGGGCAGTGCGGCCGACCGCATTGGGTCGATATGTGCTCTTGAGCAACAATTTTGTCGACTAATGGCGCTCATAAACACGCATCACGGTGAAATCCGTGCGCTACAGCACTGTTTCCACCGAAACCCGTGCGCCTAGCGGCAGCCTGGCAAGGCCCAGCCTGATCCTCTCGCCTGCCGACAGCACCGCCACCGGTTTGAGCACCTCGGCCCCGCGGAACAGCAGGCAGCCCAGGAGGTCTTGAACGTCCTGCACTGCAGCCGCCTGATTCGCCCCCACCGCCTCTTCGCGCACCGGCTTCGCGCGCACCGACTTCACCGACGGGGGCGCCGCATCGCTACATCTGCACGGCCAGACCCAGGGTGCCCGGCCCCGTGTGCGCGCCTATGACCGGCCCGACCTCGAACATAGTGATTTCACCGGTCACTCGCAGAGAGCGCGCTACCATCTCCTTGAGCGTCGCGGCCGCCTCCGCCGCGCGTCCGTGACCGACAGCTATCCTGACAGGGTTGTCCCCCGCTATCTCCTTGACGTGCTGGACCAGCGATTCCAATGCCTGCTTGCGAGTCCTCACCTTGCCGGCCGGCACGTATATGCCGTTTTCCACCCTGATTATGGGTTTAATATCGAGGAGGCTGCCCAGGAGAGCCGTAACCTTTCCAATGCGGCCTCCCTTGTGAAGGTACTCCAGGGTATCCAGTGTAAAGAACACTTCGATTTTCTTCCTGACAGTTTCGAGGCGCTCGACTATCGCGTCGAGGCCGAGACCCTCTCGGACGGCCCTTGCGGCCTCCAGAGCCAGGAAACCGATGCCGTAGCTTATGGATTTTGAGTCCACGACCCTGATTCGGGACGGATCGAGCTCACGGGCGGCCGCCATCGCGGACTCCACTGTACTGCTCAATCCGCTCGAAATATGCACCGACACAACTGAGCGCCCCGAGTCGAGAAGACGCCTGTAAGTCGAGATGAAGCGTTCGGGAGTCACCTGCGAAGTCTTCGGGAGATCGCGGCTCTCCGCTAGCATCGGGTAGAACTGGGACGGTGTAATGTCCACGCCGTCGAGGTATGATTCTCCTCCCATCAGAACAGACAGCGGTACCACGACAATATCCTTATCCGCGGCCATCCGAGGGTTAATGTCCGAAGTGCTGTCTGTTACGACGGAGATCTCTGCGCGGCGATCTGTCAATTATACTCCTCCGTTCAAAGGGACAGAATGGCACTCTCAATTCGCTGCGCGGGATTGGAATTCCTTGCTGCGTCGCCTGCTGACGGTAATAGCCAGCTCTGTAAGAACAAGCCTATACAGAAAGGAATGGAACGGGTGCCGTAGAATACGCCTACTGTCAGAGTATAGTGATAATTATGTAAGCTTGTGGAGGGGGGTGGCCCGTGACTCGGAAACGGCTTCAAACACTCTGCGCAAGGAGGTATTGGACCGTGGGTCTTGGTAAGCGTTTGATAGGCCTGATTCTGATGGGCGTCATCGTCGCCGGCCTCGCCGGATGCGGGGGCGGAGGGGCCGCGCAGGATTTCAAGGTCGGCATCGTAACGGGCACGGTTGCCCAGGGCGAGGACGAGTACCGCGCCGGGGAGGCCATAAAGGCAAAGTACAAGGATCGCATTATTCACGTTACTTATCCCGACAACTTCATGCAGGAACAGGAGACGACGATCAGCCAGATCACGGGATTAGCTGCGGACCCCAAGGTAAAGGCCATCGTGATCTGCCAGGGAGTTCCCGGCACGGCCGCAGCGATAGACAAAGTCAGGCAGACGCGAAAAGACATTCTGATTGCCACAATTGAGGTGCATGAGGATCCGGCCATGATGGCCGAAAAAACCGACCTCTGCCTTGAGGTCGACAACCTGGAGCGGGGCAGGACCATCATCGAGCTGGCCAAGAAGCTTGGGGCTAAGAAGTTCCTTCACTACTCTTTCCCCCGTCACATGTCGATGGAGCTCCTCGCGAAGCGCCGCGACATAATGAAGGACGTCTGCGCGAAAGAGGGCCTGGAGTTCGTATTCGTCACGGCGCCCGACCCGATGGGCCCAGACGGGATCCCCGGGGCGCAGAAATTCATACTGGAAAACGTACCGATGCAGGTGAAGCAGCACGGCAAGGACATCTGCGTGTTCAGCACAAACTGCGGGATGCAGGAACCCCTCATCAAGGCGGCCCTGGAAGCCGGCACCATATTCGTCGAGCAGTGTTGTCCCAGCCCGACTCACGGATATCCGGGGGCTCTCGGCATCGACGTGAAGGGCATGGCTGGCGATTTCGACGCGATCAAGAAGGCGATCGAACAGAAGATAGTCGAGAAGGGAGGCGCCGGTCGGTTCGCGACGTGGCCCGTTCCGTACAACATGGTATCTATGAAAGCGGCAACGGAACTCGTGATGCAGGCGGTGCAGGGCAAGGTGAAGCTCAGCGACATGAACGCGGTGAAGGCGGCGCTGGAGAAAGAGGCGGGCGTCCCCATTCAGATGAAGAGGTTCGCGGAAGGCAAAAACATGTACCTCGGTATTTGCGGCTCCATTGTATTTGGGAAGAAATAACGAGTGGGCCTTCACGCCGGGCGGGAACCCCCGCCCGGCACGCATTAAGGGCCGATGGAGGATTGTCATAGTGGAAGAGCCTGTACTTTCGATAAGGGGAATCCACAAGCAGTTCTACGGCAACACGGTCCTCAAAGGCGTCGATCTGGATGTCGGCGCCGGCGAGATCCACGGCCTCGTGGGGGAAAACGGGGCGGGCAAGACCACGCTGATGAACATTCTTTTCGGAATGCCTGTCATTCATGAGACCGGGGGCTTCGGTGGAGAGGTGTGGTTCAAGGGGTCGAAAGCCGATTTCAGGAGCCCGGGGGATGCCATGACGGCGGGGATCGGTATGGTGCACCAGGAATTCATGCTGCTCCCAGGCTTCACTGTCACCGAAAACATCAAGTTGAATCGGGAGACTACGTACCCGAACTTCCTGAGCGGGATTGCGGGACGTCGCATGGAGACCCTCGACGTACCCGCAATGAGAATCGACGCCAGGCGTGCCCTGGATAAGCTGGAGATGTCCATAGACGAGTGGATACCGGTCGCCGGCATGCCAGTCGGGCACATGCAATTCATCGAGATAGCGAGGGAGATAGACAAAAAAACCGTCTCCTTGCTGGTGCTCGATGAACCGACGGCGGTTCTCACCGAGGGAGAGGCCGCCGGTCTCCTCCGGGCCATGAGGATAGTCGCCTCTTCCGGCATAGCGATCCTATTCATCACCCACAGGCTGGACGAGGTGGTGGAGGTCGCCGATAGGATCACCGTCCTGAGGGACGGCGAGGTGGTCGGCAGGATGAAGGGCGGCGAAGCGAAGGTGGCCCGCCTCGCGGAGCTGATGGTGGGCCGCAGCCTGGAACAGGGCGCCCGGCAAGGAGACGAGGGCAGGCTTTCAGGTGCCCCCGTAGCGCTGAGGCTCAAGAATCTGGAAGTCGATATGCCGGGCGAGGTCGTCAAGGGAGTATCGCTGGAGATTCGCAAGGGGGAGATCCTGGGACTGGGCGGTCTGGCCGGTCACGGCAAGCTCGGCGTGGCCAACGGGATCATGGGCCTTAAGCCGGCCAGCGGCGCCGTGGAGAAGAACGGCTCTTCGGTTCCGCTGAACGACCCCAAGGGCGCGTTGAACGCCGGTCTCGCGTTTCTATCGGAGGACAGGCGTGGGGTCGGCCTGCTGCTCGACGATTCGGTGGAGGATAACATCGTTGTGGCGGGCATGATGGCGCAGGGCAAGTTCCTCAAGCGAATGTTTCTCCTGCCTCTGAAGATGAGGGACAATGGCGCGATAAGGTCCCACGCCTCAAACATGGTTCGCAAGCTGGATATAAGGTGCACAAGCACGAAGCAGCGCGTCCGCCAGATAAGCGGAGGCAACCAGCAGAAGATCTGCGTCGCGAAAGCGCTTACGTTGGAACCCGACGTGCTTCTCGTATCCGAGCCCACGCGCGGGATCGACGTCGGGGCGAAAGAGCGCGTGCTCGACGAACTCTTGCGCCTGAACAGAGAAGACGGGATTACTGTCATCATGACATCCAGCGAGCTCAACGAACTGCGAAAGATATGCGACCGCATCGCGATAATGCACGGGGGCAGGATCAGCAGCGTGCTCGACCCGGGGGCCTCCGATGCCGCGTTCGGGCTGGCGATGGCGGGAAAGGAGAAGACAGCGGATGCCGGGTGAAAAAAACGGACTCATCAAGAGCGTGGGGGTTGCCCGGCTCGTCATCATCGCATTCCTTGTCCTTATGCTCGCCATCGCCTGGGTGAACGGCCTTCCCATGGACATGCTGATATCCAATTCCCTTACCAGGGCGGGCATGAACGGGATAATGGTTCTTGCGATGGTGCCGAGCGTGCAGGCAGGCCTCGGACTGAACTTCGGGCTCCCCGTGGGGATAATATGCGGATTACTCGGCCTGGTGCTGGCATTCGAACGGAACCTGGTGGGGCTGACGGGCTTCCTGGTCGCCGCCGGCCTCGGCTGCCTGTTCGCCGCCGGCGCCGGATACGTGTACGGCTATCTCCTGAATCACGTCAAGGGTCAGGAGATGATGGTGGGAACGTACGCCGGTTTCTCCGTCGTAGCCGCGATGTGCATGTTCTGGGTGGCGGCCCCGTTCACCAACCCCAAGATGATTTTCGTCGTGGGCGGAAAGGGCCTGCGCGTGACGATGGCCATGGATGATGATCTGGCGAGAGTGCTGGACAATCTGATGAGGTTCAAGGTCGGCCAGGTGGAGGTGCCGGCGGGGCTCCTCGCCGTTTTTGCGATTACCTGCTTGCTCGTGTGGGTATTCGCCAAGACGCCGTGGGGCATCGCGATGCGAGTCGCGGGAGCGAACCCCGCCTACGCCCAGGCCTGCGGAATCAATTGCGACAGGACTCGGATGATCGGTTCAATGGCATCCACGATGCTTGGCGCGGTGGGAATAGTCGTGTACGCTCAGAGCCTGGGCTTCATACAGCTGTACACCGCACCTCTCATGATGGCCTTCCCAGCGGTGGCCTCGGTCCTCATAGGTGGAGCGAGCACGAGGCAGGCGACGGTGCTTCACGCCGTGGCGGGCGTGTTCCTATTCCAGACGCTGCTCACCGTGTCCCTACCCGTTACTCAGACCCTTATCCAGGGGGACTTGTCCGAAGTCGCGAGGATGATCATCTCCAACGCGATGATACTCTACGCCCTGACAAGGGGGGGGAACGGCTCATGAGCGTCGTCGAGACGGGGATCCGAAAGGGGTCGGGCGTCCGCGGGCTGTTCACGCGGGACTGGTTGTCCCATAACGCCGTGCCCTTGTTGTTCTTCTGCCTGTGCGCCGCCGGTGTGGCGGTCAGCAGGATCTCCATCATCTTTGTGCTGCAGGAAGTGGTGACGAGGCTCGCCAGGAACTCGCTCCTGGTATTGTCCCTGATCATCCCCGTCGCAGCTGGTCTAGGCCTGAATTTCGGCATTGTGCTCGGAGCGATGGCGGGGCAGACGGGCCTGTTTATGGTGACTCATTACAGGATGCCGCATATGCTTGGCCTGCTGACGGCCACGGCTATCTCACTCCCCCTGGCGATTGCGCTAGGCCTCCTCGCGGCTTACATCCTCAACCGCGCGCGCGGGCGTGAGATGATCGCCGGCATGATACTGGGCTACTTCATGAACGGGGTCTATCAGCTGGTATACCTATTCTTGTGCGGAACGCTGATCCCCATTAGAAACACTGACCTGATCCTCCCACAGGGTTTCGGTTTGAGGGTCACGGTGGAGCTGAAGTACATGAAGTACGCCCTGGACAACCTGTTGATGTTGATCTTGGGCCCGATACCCGTGCCCGTCGTGACCCTGGCGGTCGGCGCGATGGGCGCTCTGGGGATCCGCGCGCTATTCCGCACGAAGCTCGGCCAGGATTTCCGAGCGGTGGGCCAGAGCGAGCAGAAGGCCAGGATATCGGGGATAGACGTCGATAGGACGCGGACCATCGCCGTGGTGATGTCCACTGTTCTCGCGGCCGTCGGCCAGATCGTCTTTATGCAGAACGTCGGCACCGTCAACGTGTATAGTAGTCACGAACAGGTTGGGATGTTCGCGATAGCCGCGTTGCTGGTGGGCGGGGCGACTGTGGTCAAAGCCACCGTGGGACAGGCAGTCCTCGGGATAATCCTGTTCCACCTGCTGTTTATCGTCGCGCCCCACGCCGGCCAGCGCCTGATGGGTCACCCGCAGGTGGGCGAGTATTTCCGGGTGTTCGTCGCGTATGCAGTGATCGGAGTGGTGTTGTTCCTGCACGCGCTGGAACGCGCCAGGCGACGGTGAGTTCGTCTCGTGTAGTGGGCCGGGCCTTTTGGAGGACGTACCCGGCCCACCCTGTTCTTGGACCTGGATCGTGATCGTCAGTAATGTCAGGAGGATCGGGGGGAAGCCGCCTCGAAAAGACCAAGATATGGCCCGTGTGCGAGATAACGCAGTCCGTACCTTGGAACGCGGTTCCGGGATAGAGCAAGCGAATAGGAAGACCCTCATCCTCATGGGACTGGCCCATGCGTTCAACGACTTCAATCTTGCGGCGCCGGCGGTGTTGCTGCCGTTTTTCGTGTCGGAGCGCCAGTTCTCTTATTCCGCGGCCTCGGGCCTCGTGATGGCGCTGGGGCTTACGTCTTCACTGTGGCAGCCTCTCATGGGCGTATTTGTCGACAGGCATCCGGTAATGTGGACGGCCCCCGTCGGACTGGTGTTGGGCGGAGCGGGTATCGCCCTGGCGGGCGTCTTGCGCGATTACGCGGCGATCTTCGCGTGTATCGCCTTGAGCGGCATCGGTATCGCCGGTTTCCATCCAGCGACGGCGCGACTCGCGGGGCAGTGTTCGAGGGATCGTGGCGGCGAGGGGATGGGGTTATTCGCGGCCGGGGGGAGCCTGGGGTTTGCGGCCAGCCCGATGGTGCTTATGCCACTACTGCTAAGGTTCGGGCTGCGGGGATCATCGTTCGCGATACTTCCGTCGGTCGCCATGGCCGTCGCGATGGCGATCGCGTTGAACCGCCTGAACGCGCATCTCGCCCCCGAGACCGCCGGTGACGGCAACGGAGGCGGAGCGGATAGGTGGAGTGCGTTCGCCCGCCTGGCGGCCTTGCTTGTTATTCGGGCGGCGGCAGTGCAGGGCATCGGCAACTTCCTGCCGCTGTACATCACGGATGCCCTCCACGGCACCGCACAACAGGCCGGCGCGGCGCTATCCCTGTTCAGTCTCAGCGGGGTGGTTGGAACGATTCTCGGAGGCCCGCTGGCTGACCGTTACGGTTGCCGACGCACCATCATAGCGGCGACAAGCCTGACGATCCCTCTCGCGGGGCTGTTCCTCGCGCAAGGCGGCGTCGCGCGCGCGATAGGCGCCTCACTGCTGTTGGGCGTGCCCCTGGTGGCGCCGTTCAGCGCCATCATGGTCCTCGGGCAAGAGTACCTGCCCAATCACGTAGGGTTCGCCTCGGGAGTCACGCTGGGCATAGCGTCGAGCATCGGGATGCTGGTCGCCCCGCTCTTCGGGTGGATAGCCGATATCTACGGGCTGCGAACGTCCATGATGGCGATCCTCGCGCTACCGATCGTGGTTACACTCCTCGGCCTCACCCTGCCGAGGGATAGGCGGAAACCCCTGCCAGCCGCTCAGCAGCAGTAATCGGAGGAAGTCCTCGATCCCCATGCCCGGTATGTATCTCCCCGCGCCGAGCCTCCCGTAGGCCTCCCTCAGGTCTGCCTCAGCGTAACCCGTCCCCACCAGGCCCGCTTCGAGGCCGGAGATATCCTCGTCCGCGAAGAAATCCCCGTAAATCCTGCACGATTGGATGACCCCGCGTTCAACCTTCAGATATGCCTCGACGCTGCCGCACGCGAATCGTCCCGCGCCCTTCAGGTTGTACTCGGGCGACCGGCCGAAATTCCAGTCCCAGGTGGAGTACTTGTCGTCGATCAACCTCCTGACGGCGAGCATATCCCGCTCGTCCAGGTGACGAATGGAAGGCCCGCTCGCCTGCTCATCGCGCAAGAACTCCCCGAGTAGCGAATCCCTGAACTCCAGTATGGGGATCGGCCGCGGCATGTAGGCCGACAGATTCGTGACCCTCGCTCTGACGGACCTCACCCCTTTGGACGCCATCTTCTCAGCCTTGACGTTCAGCGCCGCTTGCACGTTCTCAAGGTTGGAGTCGTACAGGATCGTCCCGTGGTGCAGGACCCTGTCCTTGTAGCGGTACTGGGCGTTGCCCGAGAATTTCCGGCAGTCGATGGTCAGGTCGTTCCTCCCGCTCACCCCCACGTCGAGTCCCATGCGCCTCAGGGCGACCGCCACCCTGTCGGTGAACATCCTGAGGTTTATACCGTCCTCGGGGGCGCGCTCGATGAAGCTGAAGTTGAGGTTGCCCAGATCGTGATAGACGGCGCCTCCTCCGGTTATCCGCCTGACCACGTTGACCCCGTTCTCGGCGATGTAGTCCGGATTGATCTCGTCGAGGGTGTTTTGGAAGCGCCCGATGATGACTGAAGGGCTGTTGCGCCACAGAAGCAGGCACGGGCCGTCCAGGGGGCAATCCCTCAGGATGTACTCCTCGAGAGCCAGATTGAAACGGGGGTCCAGGGAGTCGTTCGGAACGTACGTCATCATGCCGATGTCTCCATCTTTTGAATGGCGCCGGTCGGACAGAACCTGGCGCAGAATGGTTCGCTCGCGCAATCGTTGGAATCGCACATGGGCGGTATCTCGAGGTGGATCCCGCCGTCATCGTCGAAAGACACCTTTATCAGGGATTGCTCCGGATTGAAATGCTTCTCCATCTGAAATGAACACAGCAGCTCGCACGTGCGACATCCCATGCACTTGCTCTCGTCCACAGTGATCTTCATAGTCTTCTCCCCATTAGTGTAGCGTTCTAGTGCTTCAGATCAGTTCCACATTGTGATTTGCCGCTACCTCAACGACCCGCTGCAGGCCCAGTTCCTCCAGATTCTTCCTCGTTGGCCATCCCGTCAGGGGATCCCAGCCGTGCAAGGCATAGTATTCGTCCAGCATCTCGCCCCATCGTTCCAGGTCCAACTTCTCCCCTTTGAACGATCCCCTGCTGACCGGAAGTTCACACAGCTTTCTCGGCGGCATGTCGTCGCCGCGGCCGAACCCCGCGTGTATGACATTGAACGCCCGCTCCAGGTTCTGCAGCCTCGATCCCGCGTTCAGTAGTTCCTCGGGGGATGATTCCCTGCCAGTGATTATGGAGTAGAATTCGACGATGTCCTCGAGCTTGTACAGATTGACGTCCACCCACATTGTGGGCAACACGCATAGGCCCATCAT
>JAHDPS010000095.1 GCA_018434225.1 Bacillota bacterium | reverse complement strand
CATCCCAGGAAATTCGGGTTCACGATCCCCAGGAAGGCGAAGAGGCTGGCGTTGAAGTCGGCGCTCACGTCGAAGTTGCAGGCCGGCGGGATGATCGTACTGGACGATCTCGTACTGGCCCAGCCGAAGACGAGAGAGATGGTCAAGGTCCTGTCGAACTTGAACGCCTCTAAATCGGCGCTGGTCGTCACGGCCGATCCCGATGCGGGAGTAGCCAGGAGTTTGAATAACATCCCTGGTGTATCCGGCATCGTCGCGCGCAATCTGAACGTTTACGACGTGCTCAGACACGATAAGCTCGTCATTACCAGGGACGCGGTCTCCCGGGTCGAGGGGGTGCTCGTTGGATGATGACGGCCAGAGACGTGATCTTGAAGCCGATTATTACTGAGAAGAGCAACGCCGCGATGGGCGCCTCGCGCTACACCTTCGTGGTGGACGAGAGGGCGACCAAGACCCAGATCAAGGATGCCGTCGAGGAGATATTCAAGGTCAGGGTCAAGGGCGTGAACACGATGAGGATGCTTGGAAAGATCAGGAAGATGGGGATACACAGCGGTCGCAAGCCGAGCTGGAAGAAGGCCGTGGTGACTCTGGAAGAGGGACAGAAGATACAGTTCTTTGAGGGATTGTAATGGGCCTGGGCGCCCTGGGAGGTAATTCACCATGGGAGTGAAATCGTTCAAACCGACCTCGCCCGGGATCCGGGGGATGACGGTAAGCACCTTCGAAGAGATAACCAAGAAGAAACCGGAGCGCTCGTTGCTCAAGGATCTCAAGAAACGCGCGGGAAGAAACGCGCGCGGCAAGATCACAGTGAGACACCAGGGCGGCGGCCACAAGCAGGCTTACAGGATCGTCGATTTCAGGCGTGACAAGGACGGCGTGCCGGCGAAAGTCGCGGCGATTGAGTACGATCCCAACAGGTCGGCTCGCCTCGCCCTGCTGCACTACGTGGACGGGGAGAAGCGGTACATCATAGCGCCGGTCGGGGTCGCGGTCGGGGACACCCTGGTGTCCGGTCCCGAGGCCGACATCAAGCCGGGGAACGCGCTGCCGTTGCGCAACATACCCACCGGCACGGTGGTGCACGCGGTCGAACTGAAGCCCGGGAAAGGGGCGCAGATCATCCGCTCCGCCGGAGCGAGCGCCCAGGTCATGGCGAAGGAAGAGCCGTATGCCCTGCTTCGTATGCCCTCCGGGGAGCAGAGGTACGTAAGCCTCGATTGCAGGGCGACCATCGGTCAGGTCGGCAACGTCGAGCACGAGAACATATCCATCGGCAAGGCGGGGCGCAGCCGATGGATGGGGAAGAGGCCCTCGGTCCGGGGCGTCGTCATGAATCCCGTGGATCACCCGCACGGCGGCGGCGAGGGCAAGTCCCCCATCGGCATGCCCGGTCCGGTGTCCCCGTGGGGACAGCCTACGCTGGGGTATAAGACCAGGAAGAAGCGCAAGCCGTCTGACATCTACATCGTGAAGAGAAGGAAGTAGTGAAGGGAGGCCTGTGAATGTCCAGGTCCGTGAAGAAGGGGCCGTTCGTGGACGAGAACCTTGTCAAACGCGTGCGGGCCATGAACGAAAAGGGTGAAAAGCGGGTCCTCCGCACCTGGTCCAGGGACTCCACGATAATGCCGGACATGGTCGGGCACACGATCGCAGTCTATGATGGCCGCAAGCACGTACCGGTGTACATCACCGAGGACATGATCGGCCATAAGATGGGGGAATTCGCCCCCACGCGCACTTTCCGCGGTCACGGGGCCCATACCGAGAGGTCCACGGCGCTCAAGTGATCGCTGGAGGAGGAGTCTGACTTGGAAACAGGTGCGACAACAGGACGGGCGACGGCCAAGCACATCAGGATATCGCCGACGAAAGTCAGGATCGTTCTGAACCTGATCAGGGGTAAGCCGGTCAACGAGGCTTTCGCGATACTCAGGTTTGTGCCGAAAAGGGCTTCGTCGATCATAAGTAAGGTGCTCAAGTCGGCGGTAGCCAACGCCGAGAACAACTTCAATATGGACGGGACCAGGCTCTATGTAGCTGAGGCCGTTGCGGATCAGGGTCCCACCTGGCGAAGGTTTCATCCCAGGCAGAGGGGCCAGGCCTTCCCGATTCTCAAACGGACCAGCCACATTACCGTGGCAGTCAAGGAGAGAAAGGAGGGGAAGTAATGGGCCAGAAGGTTCATCCCAAGGGATTGAGGAT
>JAHDPS010000324.1 GCA_018434225.1 Bacillota bacterium | reverse complement strand
TTGGCGTCGGATACTACGCAATCCGATCTGAGTGTTTCGGGGGCGCAACCCACGACAAGGGTGTTTCTCTCGTAGTCCAATTCGACCACGTACAGCGGGACCCCCCTGGCAAGGCCCAGCCCCTTCCTCTGGCCCACGGTATAGAACGCAAGTCCCTTGTGGCGGCCGAGGACTCTTCCGGATGTATCGACGATAGGTCCCTCTCTCGCGACGGACGGGCAGCGATCCTCGAGGAAACCGCGATAATCCCCCGATTCGATGAAGCATATCTCCTGGCTCTCAGCCTTATCCAATACGGGGAGGTTGAACCGAGCCGCAGCCTGCCGCACGTCCGCCTTGCGCATTCCCCCGACAGGGAACATCGCAGCCGCGATCTGGTCCTGATCAAGGGCATAGAGGACATAGCTCTGATCCTTTCGCTGATCCAAGCCCCTCAGCAGTAGATGCCGCCCGAGCGCCTGGTCGTACCTGGTCCGCGCATAATGGCCCGTGGCGACGTGGGTCGCCCCTATTTCGCGGGCAAAGCAGAGGAGCTCGCCGAATTTTATGTGCCTGTTGCAGGCGAGGCAGGGATTCGGCGTGCGTCCGAGGGCGTATTCCCCGCAAAAGTACGAGATGACGTGGCGCTCGAACATCTCGCTGACATCCAGCACGTGATGGGGTATGTCGAGGACGCGCGCCACACGTTCCGCGTCGTCGGCCGCGGCCACTGAGCCGACGCTCGGCGGCTTCATCCGCATCGTCACGCCAATGACGTCGAAACCCTGCTCCTTCAATAAAGCAGCGGCCACGGAGCTATCTACGCCACCGCTCATGGCCGCCACTATCCTCGCGCGCCCTCCATTCACCGATCCGACCGCCGATCCGACTACGGACCCGACCGCCGGCCCGGCCACGGGCCTGATGCTTGCAGGCCCCGAACGGCCCACTGCATTCACTCCCCCTGGGGCGCCGCCTTTCCGGCCGGACAATCCTTGCTGGCGCAAGTACGCGCCGGCCTATTTCGCCTGCGCCGACCTGCATTCGAGCCAGCGGCACCCGCGTCAGCGGCCGTATTCTGCGGCCTGCATATGTCCGGATCGCAGCACGGGAGCGGCCCCCCAGACATTTTCTTTCCATTCTTAGAAAGATAGTCGTTAATGGCCGCGTGCAGCGCATCGGCCGCAAGGTTAGAGCAGTGCATTTTCTGCGCCGGCAGGCCGCCCAGCGCCTCGGCGACAGCCTTATTAGAAATTTCCAGCGCCTCAGGTATTGTTTTCCCCTTCACCATCTCGGTGACCATGGAGCTCGTCGCTATGGCCGCTCCGCACCCGAACGTTTTGAACTTTACGTCCGCTATGCGGTTATCCTCGACTTTGATGGTTATCTTCATTATGTCTCCACATACGGGGTTGCCGACAGTGCCGGCGCCATCAGCATCGGCAATCTCACCGACATTCCTTGGGTTTGTGAAATGGTCCATTACCTTGTCCGTGTACATAGCGCAAGCCCCCTTCCCACCGTCACTCGCTCCTGGCCTCTTGAGTATGGCGACCGGCCCCGCCAGTATCGCTACTAGCCCCGCGAGTAGAGTGGGGACATCTCCCTCAGTTTCTTTGCGATGGAGGGCAATACCTGCATGACATAATCGACATCCTCGTCGGTGTTCTGTCTTCCGAGGGTCATCCTCAGCGAACCGTGGGCGATCTCGTGAGGAACCCCCATCGCGAGCAGGACGTGCGAGGGCTCCAGGGAACCCGAGGTGCATGCGGACCCGCTGGAAGCCGCAATACCCACCATATCCAGGTTTAGCAGCATAGATTCCCCTTCAATATACTTGATGCTCACGTTGCAGTTGTTTGGAAGCCTCCTCGTCCTGTGGCCGTTCAGCTTCACCTCGGATATCCTTTCCACAATGCCGTCGATCAGCCTGTCGCGAAGGTGGACCAGGTTCGCCTGTCTTTCGGGGAGCTCGGCCATCGAGAGCTCGGCGGCCTTCCCCAGGCCCACGATGCCCGGGACGTTCTCCGTGCCAGCCCTGCGCCTGCGTTCGTGGGCTCCACCGTGAATGACCGGCGAGATCTTTACGCCCTTCCGTACGTAGAGAATGCCTATCCCCTTGGGTCCGTACATCTTGTGTCCCGAGCCCGACAATAGGTCGATGTTCATCTCCCGAACGTCGATGGGGATCTGCCCTGTCGCCTGCACCGCGTCCGTGTGGAACAGGACGCCGCGCTCCCTCGCGATCGCGCCGATCTCCTTCACTGGCTGTATAGTACCGACCTCGTTGTTGCCTGTCATTATGGTGACCAGAACCGTCTGCGGAGTAATCGCCTTCTTCACGTCGCCGGGATCCACCAGCCCGTCCGAGTCAACGGGCAGATACGTTACTTTGCAGCCGTGTTTTTCCAGGTACTCGCACGTGTGCAGCACGGCGTGGTGTTCGATGGCCGAGGTTATGATGTGGTTCCCCTTCTTGGCCTGGGCCTCCACGATGCCCTTGATAGCCAGGTTATCCGCCTCCGTCCCCCCACCTGTGAAAACGATCTCCTCGGGCCCGGCGCCGATTAGATTCGCAACCTGCTCGCGCGCCTTATCGACTGCTTTCCTCGCCTCTCTGCCGAACGAATGCACGCTGGATGGGTTGCCGTACACCTCAAGCATGTACTCGCTCATGATCTCGACCACTTCGGGCCTCACCGGCGTGGTCGCAGCGTGATCAAGGTAGACTTTCCGCACGGTCTCATTCCTTTCCATTTTGCTCGCACGCACCTCGTTCGCACACATCTCGTTCACACACATCCTTCAAGGTAATCGAATCCAGTAGTTCGGCAACCGCGTCCCTTACTTGTTCCCAGATCCCCTTCGCTACGCACCCGTTGGGG
>JAHDPS010000234.1 GCA_018434225.1 Bacillota bacterium | reverse complement strand
GAGATTCACGCGAATTCTCAGTCGGCCATCCTGGAAGCGGCGCGTGCGATCATGTCCTCCTACGGCATATCCGAGGCGGACCGTAAGCCCGCGCAGGTTGTATCAACTCAGATAGTGACCAGGATAGATCCGTACCAATGCCAGCTCATCAATAAAATGAGGCGGGGCAGCCTACTGCTTCCGGGCGAAAGCTTCTACATTATGGAGGTGAGCCCGGCGGGGTACGTGACTTACGCCGCGAACGAGGCTGAGAAGGCCGCGAACATAAAGGTGCTGGACTTTAAGCCGGTTGGCAAGTACGGCCGCCTGTATATCGGCGGTCCGGAGGCTGAAGTGGAGGCGGCTAAAGCCGCAACGGTTCAGGCGATCGAAGGGCTCGCGGGGATGCGTCTCTTCTAGAGCGAGGATAAGAGGGCACATTAGGACTCAGTGCGTCAAATCACCTGTATCCTCCGGCTACCAACAATGTAAAGGGGGGTCTCGGGATGCGGAAAGCAGCCGTTTTGATGACTGTTGTCGCGGTTCTGATGGGCGTATTGGTTTCTGGCTGTTCGCCGAAAAGCGGGGAACAGAAGACCGAGCAGACAGGCAACATAGTGATAGCGGTAGTCGGCCCGATGACAGGTGACAACGCCCAGTACGGCAAGTTCATGCGAAACTCGGTTGAACTGGCGGCTGATCTCATCAACAAAGAGGGCGGAATCAATAAGAAGACTGTCAAGATCAAGGTTGAGGACGACAAGATGGAGCCTCAACAGGCCTCCGTTGTCGCTCAGAAGCTGGTCCTCGACAAGGAAGTCGTGGCGGTCGTTGGTCACTTCTCCAGCACTACCACGCTGGCTGCCGTTCCCGTCTATACCCAGGGTAGTCTAGCCGTGGTCTCGCCCTCGAGCACAAGCCCGAAGCTCTCGGGTGCCAGCCCTTACTTCTTCCGGACGTGCATCACCGATGAGCCCAACGGCACTGCCGGCGCGGAGTACGTGGTCGGCAAGATCGGGGCCAAGAAGATAGTGATCATGCACGCCCTCAGCGACGGTCCCACTGCGTACACACGCAGCTTCCAGAAGAAGGCCGAAGAACTCGGGGCGCAGATCCTAGCCGTGCTTCCTCACGAGGAGAACGCCAAGGACTTTACCGCTGAACTCACCAAGATCAAGGAGCTGAAGCCCGACATCATCGTGTTCCCTGGCTGGTATACGCAGGCGGCTTTGACTGGGAAGCAGGCTGCGGAGATGAAGCTCGGTATCCCTGTATTCGGTCATGACGGGGTATACGCCGATGAACTGATGCAGATTGGCGGCAGCGCTGTCGAGGGATTCTATGCCGGCGCCTTCTTCCATCCCGACCTGCCGAACCCTGCTGCGCGCAAGTTCGTGGAGGCGTACAAGGCTAAGTATAACGAGCTTCCCGAGGCATACGGGGCTATGGCGTACGATGCCCTGAACGTCATAGCGGAGGCCGTCGCCAAGGTGGGAACGGATCGCAAGGCCGTCCGCGATTACATGGAGGGCATAGGGTCCAGCAATCCCGCGCACAATGGCGTGACCGGCCCAGTCAAGTTCGATTCGAAGCACGACGTGATTAAGCCCGTGGTGTTCGTCCAGGTGAAGGGCGGCAAATGGGCTCTCGCACCAAACCAGAGCTTCTAATCCGAATTACCGTTTCAGAGGTGGGCGCTCCCGACCGCTCGAGGAGTGGCTGGAGCGCCCTACCTTCTTAGGTGAGTTGCTTCATCGCAGGGGAGGATCGTTTATGCTGGTTGCCCAACTCTTAAACGGCATCGCCCTGGGCAGCATCTACGCGTTACTCGCGCTCGGGTTTACTATGGTCTACGGCATCCTCTTCTTCGTCAACTTCCCACACGGAGACATTCTGATGGTAGGCTCGTTTGTGGCGTTAATGCTCTTCAAGGCGGGCGTCTCGTTCTGGCCGGCGCTTGTCATCAGCATGGTTGCCACAGCCTGTGTGGCGGTCGCGATAGAAAGGATTGCATACAGCAGGTTGCGCGGATCGAGGAGGCTTGCGCCGCTGCTGAGCGCCCTTGGGGTCTCACTGGTCCTTTCCAACAGCGCGATGCTCATTTTCGGCCCGAAGACGCAGCCTTTTCCGCAGATGCTGAGGATAGACGCTCTCAGGGTGGGAGAGGTCCCGCCGATCATTGTGTTCATCCTGCTCGTTTCAGTTGTCCTGATGGTACTGCTCCAGCTTTTCCTGAAGAAGACGGTGGTCGGTATCGCCATAAGCGCGGCGAGCCAAAACATTATGGCGGCGCAGTTGATGGGGATCAATCCGAATTTCGTCGTATCTGTGACATTCGCGATCGGCGGGGCGTTGGCAGCGGCCGGTGGCTTACTGCTCTGCACGAGGTACTCTTCCATCTACCCCTCCATAGGAGTCCCGTTGATGATCAAGGCATTTGCCGCCTGCGTCCTTGGGGGCATAGGCAAGATCCCCGGCGCGGTGACTGGAGGACTGATCATCGGGCTCGCTGAGGTACTGACGGTGGCGTACGTATCGAGCTCATACCGCGACGCGGGCGCGTTCGTCGCCCTTGTCCTAGTCCTGCTGATTCGCCCATCAGGGCTTTTCGGCGGGCGGACGGAGGTGACAACCTGAAATGAAGCAAGGGATCGGTTCGATATGTGGTAGACTCAACCTCGGCAGAATGCTGGATGAGCGCAAGGCCATGAGGTGGGGCTTCACCGTACTGGCGCTGATCCCGCTGACGGTGCGCAATGCGTATGTCACCCAGATACTGACTCTGGCGCTGATCTACTACATGGTTGCCGTCGGTTACAACGTGGTGCTTAACCAGGCGGGAATGTTCCACTTCGGGTTCATCATGTACTTTGCGCTCGGGGCCTACATCGGCGCGCTCCTCACGCTGAAGATGCACCTATCGTTTTGGTTGGTGCTGCCCCTGGCCGTGATCGGCACGGCCGTCATGTCCCTTGTATTCAGTGTTCCAATGCTGCGGTTCAAGGGGGATTACCTCAGCATCGTGACCCTGGCATTCGCGGAGATTCTGAGGCTCGTGTTGAAGAACTGGATCAGTGTCACCAACGGGCCGATGGGTCTTGCTGGGATTGCCCCTCCGAGGCTGTTCTCGTATGTATTCAGAGGGCCAATCCCGTTCTATTATTTGTCGCTCGTGCTCTGCGGGATTGTGTTCATGGTTTCGCAACGCCTCACCTACTCGAAGGTAGGCCTAGCATGGAGCGGCGTCAAGCAGAATGAGGATTCCACGGAGGCGTGCGGAGTAAACACCCTCGGTTACAGGTACCTTGCCATGGTGGTGGGTGGGTCGTTCTCGGCGACAGCCGGATGTGTATTCGCGCATTTCCTGGGTTTTATCGACCCGACTCTCGCGGTAATGGACCAGACGGTTCTCATCCTCACGATGACCATTCTCGGCGGCGGCAGTTCCGTCGGCCTCTTCCTGAGTTCCATCGTGCTGACGATACTGCCCGAGATGCTGCGCAGCCTCGTTCTCTGGAGGATGTGGATGCTCGGGTGGTTCTTCGTGCTGATCATGAATCTGCGTCCTGAGGGCTTCACTCGGGGCGTCATCAGGCATTTCAAACCCCGCCGCGATGGAAATGTCCCTGCCGCGGAGGGCGAACACAACGAGGCCTCGGGCGCCATTACGGTTTTCCTGGGGATTAGGAACGTAGCGAAGCAGAGGGATTCCCTTTCTCTACTCGAGGTTAAGGACGTTACCAAGCGTTTTGGGGGACTTACGGCAGTGGACGGTGTCTCTCTGAACATAAGGCATGGTGAGATTCTCAGCATCATTGGCCCGAACGGCGCAGGTAAGACGACGCTGTTCAACATGATCACGGGAACGTATCCGCCGACGAGCGGCAAGATCCTCCTGCAGGGCGCGGACATAACGGGCCTTAAGCCCAGCCGCATCGCGAAACTCGGCGTAGCACGCACGTTCCAAAACATTAAGATATGCCCCAAAATGAGTGTCCTGGACAACGTGATGATCTCGCAGAACAGCGGCGTACTGGCCGAGTGTAGGGCGTCTTTCATGGGCAGGCGCCTCCAGGTTGAGGGTGAGACGGTGGGCGCTACTGAGAACGCAATGGGACTACTGGAGTACATGGGCCTGACTGGTAGGGAAAACCACTTGGCGGGGGATCTCCCCTACGCGGCCCAGAGACGGCTGGAGATCGCCCGCGCGCTTGCCACGAACCCGGTGTTGTTGCTAGTTGACGAGCCATCTGCCGGTATGAACCCGAATGAAGCGATGGATCTGATGCGCCTGCTGCGGGAGATCAATGAGTCGGGCCTCACGATACTCATGATCGAGCACAACATGAGGCTTGCAATGAACCTTTCGCACAGGATGGTTGTCTTAAGCTACGGAATGAAGATCGCTGAGGGCGAACCATCCGCAATTCAGCGAAACCCCGAGGTGATCAAGGCTTATCTTGGCGACAAATACGTCGTTGCGTAGGTGGGTGATACAGAAATGCCTTTGCTTCAAATCGATAATATCAACACCCACTACGGCGCGATCCATGCTCTAAGAGGGGTTTCCGTGGAGGTCGGCCGTGGTGAGATCGTGACGTTGATCGGAGCGAACGGGGCGGGGAAGAGCACCCTCCTTAGGAGCATATCAGGACTCGTTCACCCATCCGCCGGCACAATCACGTTCGATGGGAAGGATATTACCCGCGAACCTGCCTACAAGATTGCCAGGTTGGGGATCGCACACGTACCGGAGGGAAGAGCGGTTTTCCCCGATCTCAGCGTGCGGGAGAACCTCCGGATGGGCGCGTACGGCAGTGGGAGCGATCGGGAGGGGCTGAAAGAAGCCTTCGAGAGAGTCCTCGAACTGTTCCCGCGGCTCAGAGAGCGCATCGGACAGGCCGCAGGAACCCTGAGCGGGGGCGAACAGCAGATGCTCGCCATCGCTCGCGGGTTGGTCTCCAATCCGAAGATAATGCTCCTGGACGAGCCTTCTCTTGGGCTGGCGCCGATCCTGGTGGATCAGGTGTTTGAGACAGTCAAGAAGATCAACAAGTCGGGGATGACGATTCTCCTGGTGGAACAGAATGCGTTCTACGCACTCGAGGTAGCACACAGGGGCTACATCCTGGAGACGGGATCCATCGTGCTGCAGGATGAGAGCGCTAGCCTGAAGTCCGATCCCAGGGTGAGACAGGCCTACCTGGGAGAGGGCTGAGGTGAAGCACAAAGGTTGGGGAGGGGGCGCCACGCTCCTCCTGATCAGGGGAATGCCTTCAAATGCCGTACTTGCGGAGCTTGGCGTATAACGAGGAGCGTTGTACGCCAAGCCGCCGCGCGGCCTGGCGCTTATTGCCGTCAGTGGCTCGCAGGGCGTTCCTGATGGCCTCGCGCTCCACGTCTTCGACCAGCGCGGCCAGGAGGCTGCACTGGGCCGGCTGCGGCTCGTGCGCGTGCATTCGCACGCTTAGCGGTAGGTGTTGGGGCATTATAGTGTCGCTTTCCACGGTGTTGGCCAGGAACTCCACGACGTTCTGGAGCTGCCGGACGTTGCCGGGCCAATCGTATTGCTGCAGGATTTCGACGGCGTTGCTGCTCATAGGTTTGCAGGGGATGCGCAGTTCACGGCACGTGCTCGCCATGAAGTGCTGAACGAGCTCGGGCACGTCCGCTAGTCGCTCTCTCAGGGGCGGGATCGTCAAAGTGACCACATTCAGGCGGTAGTACAGGTCTTCTCTAAACGCCCCTTCCTTGACCATCTGTTCGAGGTCCTTATTCGTGGCCGCCATTATTCGTATATCCACCGACACCGTGCTTTGTCCGCCCACTCGCTGGAACTCGCGCTCCTGCAACACGCGAAGTATCTTGGCCTGCATCTCCATCGGCATGTCACCTATCTCGTCGAGGAAGATCGTCCCTCCGTCGGCCTGTTCGAACCTGCCCGCCTTGCTCGAAAGGGCGCCGGTGAACGCCCCCTTTTCGTGTCCGAAGAACTCGGCTTCCAGCAGAT
>JAHDPS010000329.1 GCA_018434225.1 Bacillota bacterium | reverse complement strand
TTGAGAATGGCGATGAACTCGTCCAGTTCGGCCTTGGAATACGATTCGGTCGGCTCGATGGTCATGGGTTCGGGTACGATCCATGGATGGTGGCTGGTCCAGTAGTGGACGCCGAAATCGAACACCCTGCGCTGGATGTCCTCGGTGGTGACCCCCGTCTCCGCCTTGAGACTCTCCCAGCTGTACCTGACCTGTTCCAGGCGGTACTTGCCGGGCGCGAACGGGGCGCTTGCTCCCGGGATCTCCAGCACGTGTTTCATAATATAGTTGTTGTTGAGGACCGCGATTCCGGCCACCTCTCTGAGTCCTTCCTCTCCAAGACTCATTACCCAGGAGTAGGCCCTCAGGACCACCTGCGCGACGCCGTAGAACCCGCGGACCTTGCCTATGCTGTCGGGCCTGTTGTGATCCAGATAATACTTCTTGCCGTCGAACGAAATCACGGGGGCTGGTAGGAACCTCGCGAGTTCCTTCGTGACTCCGAACGCGGCGCACGCAGGTCCGCCGCAGCCGTGGGGCGACGAGAAGCTCTTGTGCAGGTTGAAGAAGCACATGTCGAAGCCGGCCTCTTTCGCTCGGGTGATACCCAGCATGCCGTTCGCGTTTGCCTGGTCGTAGCCGCACAGTCCCCCCGCTTCGTGGACGATCCGCGTGAACTCCGCGATGTCCGGGTTAAATATGCCTGTATCCTCCGGGTTCGTGATCATCAACCCAGCGGTCCTGTTCGACACGGCCTTCCTGACTGTCTCCACCTCGGGATAGCCGTTCGGGCCCGGTTCCAGGGTGATCACCTTGTACCCCTGAACCGCGGCGGCCGCCGCGTCCGACGGGTGCGAGTATATCGTGGTCAGTATCTCGTCCCGCTGGATCTCCTCGCCGCGGGACCTGTGATATGCCCGGATTATCGAAGCTGTGGCGAGCAGGGCCTGGGCGCCGCCCCCCGGCTGCATGGTGAACTGGTCGAGGCCTGAGATCTCCCTCATGAACAGGTCCAACTTAAACATTATCTCGAGAATGCCCTGGACTGTGCTTTCATCCTGCAGCGGGTGGAGTTCGGTCATCTTGGGCGAGCCCGCCAGGACCTCGTTGATCTTGGGGCTGTATTTCATCGTGCACGTGCCCTGCCCTATGTCCACGTTCAGGTCGGCGCCCAGGGTTTCCTGGGCGAGCCGCAGGTAGTGCCTCAAGACCCTCGCCTGGGACATCTCAGGCAGGGCGGGATCGCTCTTCCGTCGCATGTGCGCGGGTATCCTGGAGACCGCGTCTCCCGCCTGCTTTCGTATCTCCTCGTCAACCTCGGGCTGCAGTATGCCCCTTTCGCCCGGGGTGGTCAGTTCGAAGATCACGGGTTCGTCCCACCTGGCTTCGTGAAAACGCCTCCGCTTCCGCGCGTTCGTCCCCCCGCATTCCACATCCCTTCTCATCCGACAGTCTCCTCGATGGCCTTGACCAGGGTGTCGATATC
>JAHDPS010000163.1 GCA_018434225.1 Bacillota bacterium | reverse complement strand
GGTGATCGTGCCGGGAAAGGCCATGTGGTGGGACGAGACGCCCGGCCTTATGGGGGGCGCCACCAGGGCCGCGCCGAGGCGGCGCGCCACCATCTCGGGGATGACCGTCGCCCAGAGTGTGTCGGTTTTCAGCGGAAGATGCGGACCGTGTTGCTCCACGGACCCAACCCCCACCACGACGGTGCGGTACCCACCGGAGACGGCCGCCTCCACCTCTTCGAAGGTGAGGTCATCGAGAAACAGGGAGCGCGGCATATCATTCCCCCTCGAGAACGCCCACTGTGGCCATGTACAGCACCGCGTTCGCCTTGCCATCCAGGCCGAATATGCCGTTGACCCTATCGTCGCTGTACGCGCCGATGGAACAACAGCCGAGCCCGAGGGCAGTGGCCGCGAGATGCAGGTTCTGGCAGGCGTGGCCCAGGTCCAGGAGTATGTATCGCTTGCCCCTGTCGCCGTACCTGCTGGTGGTGCGTTCCGGTTCGACGTTCCAGGCGAACACCGCGGGCGCCGAGCCGAGCATGTTCTGGCCGGAGCAAGCATCCACGAGGGTGTCCCCGTAATCGCCCCGGCTCACCAGTTCGAGGCCGTGCTGGTCGGGGCTATAGCGATATATGCCCGGCGTCAGCCCCGTGACCCTGTTGGCCACGAGCATCGTAGTGGCGGGGTGCCTTCCACCCGCGGACGGCGCCGTGCGCAGGTGTGGGGCATCGCCGCTCACCCCCGAGGACGCCCATAGAAGTTGCGAAACCACATCGAGGGCCAGCGGGTCCCCCGAGTACTGCCTTATGGTGCGCCGCTCCTTGATGACCCCCCATACCGGTAGTCCGCCAACCCTGGCCGGCCTGGGGAGCATGACCGTTTCTCCCATGTGATAGACCCTCCCGATGCGCGCCGGCGCGAGGACGCTGTCGCCGCCCCTGCGCGTCGCCTAATCCTTCCGGGTAGCATATACGGCGTCGGGCGCGTATACACCTTGAAGGAAACGGGCGATCCCGGGAATATTGCCCCCCAGCGAGGAGCGGACCCAGTGTAGCGGCGTTATCTGAAATACCCCGTCGATGGCCGCTCGGTCCCCTGGAGGGAGCCGCTCACTCAGGGCGCGGTCGTCGATGTGTTCCCGCCGTTTCTCGGAGGGTGATTGCAGCCAGCGCCCTTGCGGCTTCCCGCACGTCGGGCGCTGAAACCACCGCCGAGATGACGGCCAGGCCCGCGACTCCGGTCGCCGTGACGTCGCGCGCGTTCTCGATGCTGATTCCCCCGATGGCGACCACCGGAATGCCGACCCCGCCGCATATCTCGCGGAGGCCCGCCGGCCCTATCGGCTGCGTGGAGTCCGGCTTAGTGGGCGTGAACCACACGGGGCCCGCCCCGATGTACGAGGCGCCCCCCTTCTCGGCAAGGACCGCCTGCTCCAGGTTCCTGGCGGAAACCCCCAGTACGAAGTCCCTTTCCGGCGTGGCGGCGCGCACCAGGTCGATGGCCGCCGTCAAGGGCAGGTCCCCCTGGCCCAGGTGGGCGCCGTCGGCCCCGGCGGCCAGGGCCACGTCCAGCCGGTCGTTCACGATGAACAGCACGCGATGGGCCGCGATGATATCCCTGATACCCACGGCGAGCCTGTACATGTCCAGCCCATCCAGATCCTTCGCCCTGAGCTGGATGGCGGTTGCCCCTCCATCGATGGCGGCGCGCACAATATCCTCGGTACTCCTGCCGCGGCTCAGGTGGCTATCCGTGATGACATAGAGCCTGAGGCGATCTCGCAGGTCCCCACTCATATCCACGCTCATCCCCCCGAGGCGGTCCCCCTCCATCCAGGCGGGCTCCATCCGGCACCATCCGGGCTGTCTCAGGCGCATGACTCATCGGGCCGCCCCGGCCCAACGGCTTATCGCGCCTCCGCAATACATGTTTTCTCCGATATCGTTTCGGAAGTGAGGTTATACACGGCATCCAGCAGCGCGGCCTGGAACGTTCCAGGGCCGGAGGAAATCCCCGCTGCAATCTCCGCCGCTATTCCATAGCACGCGAGGGCTCCCGCAGTGGCCCACAGGCGGTCTTTCGTTACGGCCGCGAAGGCACCGATCATCGAGGCGGCCATGCATCCAGTTCCGGTCACTCGGGCGAGCATCTCGTGGCCGTTGTCCACCTTGAGGGTCGTGTGGCCGTCACTTACGTAGTCGGTCTTGCCCGTTATGGCCGAGATACAGCCGAACATCCTCGCTACGTTTCTCGCGAGTCCCGGTGGGTCGTCGGCGCCCGAACGCGCGTCCACTCCCCTTATCCGCCCGCCGGCCCCGCCCAGTATGCCGATTTCGGCCGGGTTCCCTTTGACAATAGCGATCCTGACCTCATCGAGGATGCGCTCGACGCTGCTTGTGCGCAAGGGGGTCGCCCCCACCCCCACGGGATCCAGGATCACCGGTATTCCCAGGGCATTGGCCTGCCTGCCCGCTACGATCATGGCGTCGACTGTCTCGAGTGTCAACGTCCCGGTGTTCAGAACCAGCGCGTCAGCGCACCCGACCATGTCGGCGACCTCTTCGATGGCGTGAGCCATGACGGGGGACGCCCCAACGGCAAGGGTGATGTTAGCCGTCACGTTGGTGACGACCCAATTTGTAATGTGGTGGACCAGGGGCCTTGCCCTGCGGACATCGCTCAGAAGCCTCGCGCACCGATCTCCCGGTCTCATGAGAGAGTCGCCTCTCCGTCGTTGTTCCAGGCCATGTGGTTCGTTGGACCGCAGCCCCTTCCGATGTCCAGCGAGTGGGCTATGGCGGTCGTCACAAACTCCTTGGCTTTCTTCACGGCCTCGGCCACGCTGAGGCCCCTGGCGAGGAAAGCGGTGATGGCCGCGGAAAACGTGCATCCTGTACCGTGCGTGTTCCTGCTATGGACCCTATCGCGGGTCAGCGCCCAAAATGTCTCGCCGTCGAAGAGGATGTCGGTGGCCTTTCCCGGGAGATGCCCCCCCTTGATGACCACGTACCGCGGTCCCATTCCTCTGATGAGCCTCGCCGCGGCCTTCATGTCTTCGAGGCCGCGCACCGCGAACCCGGCCAACTGCTCGGCCTCGAACAGGTTGGGGGTGACCACCAGCGCAAGCGGGAGGAGGTGCTGCTTCAAGGCATTGCGGGCCTCCTGCTCCAGGAGCGGATGACCGCTCTTGGACACCATGACCGGATCCACAACCAGATTCTCGAAGGAGCGGCTCTCGAGCGCCCGCGCCACCGCGCGGATTATCTCGTTGTTCGCAAGCATCCCTGTCTTCGCGGCGTCAGCGCCGATGTCGTCCAGGACGGCGGCGATCTGCTCCTCGACGAAGTCCGCGGGTATGCTGAAAACGCCCTGGACCCCGAGAGTGTTCTGAGCGGTGAGGGCGGTAATGGCGCTCGCCCCATACACGCCCAGAGCCGTGAACGTCTTTAGATCGGCCTGGATTCCCGCCCCTCCGCCGCTGTCGGAACCGGCAATCGTGAGCGCCCTGGCGATCGTATCCATACTTAGTCCCCCCGCGTCGCGAAGGGAGCGGACGAAATAAAGCCAGCCCGCGCAGGACTGGCTCACCATACGATCCGCGTTCCCTACGCTGGTATTATCCAGGTCAGCTTCCCGGGGTCGGGATATCACCCATCTCAGCCCTATTGGGGCGCCCCCAGCGGAAATAGTCCAATATTATCGACTGAGTATCTCAACCCAGTATTCTCGCAGGGCGCCTCATTTTCCTTCGTGCCCGGGCGCGCGCACGACATTGTGATGGCGAGGCTCGCTTAGACTACTGCGTTGAGCCCGGTCTCGCGCTCCCACTGATCGAACCCTTCCATTACGAGCTTGTAGGTATCGTGGCAGACGGATGGCAGACCGCCCAGGATCCGCTCGGCTTCTCTGAATCCTTGCATGACCGCGTTTCGCAGCAGCTCGATCTTCGATGGATCGTCGCCGGCGAGCCTCTTCGCCGTGTCCAGGATCCGCTTCGCGGTCTGTTCGGCCGACCAGTAGTTATCCTCCGACTCCGCAAGGGAGAGTACCTCGACCTTGGCGGATTCCTTCATCGCAAGGAACATGTCGCGCTGCTCCCGGCCGTTCCAGTCCGTTTCGAAGAGGCGTTTGGATCTTTGGACATCCACCTTCGACTTCCAGGCCGCTACCTGAATTCTATTTATCTGCATGGCGTTTCCCCTCCTTGGCGTCCCTATTACAGATATCGGCGTGCCGGGAGGAGGCGTTTACGGCACAAAGGGATCCCTTCAGGTAGTCCGGGCCTATTCTATCTTAGCGCCGCATCGTGAGCAGAACGACCATCTAGACTCGATTAAGGAGCCGCACTGCGCACATACCGGTTTGAGGTGCCGGCCGCACTGTGTGCAGGCGCGATGAGACGAATCCTGGACCGTCCCGCAGGCGGGGCAGCGGACTGTCTTGGGACCCGCGATCATGTACACGGACCATCCGACGACGTTCGTGAACAGCGTCAGCATGCCCCATGCCGCCGCGTTCGCTCCCTTTTCGCGGGCGTCGATATACACCCAAATGGGGAGCGCGAGCCAGAACAGGATGAACGAGATCCTGACGATGCCGTCGACCCCGTCGAGGCTTTGCCTCAGCCATTGCGTCCTCGCCAGCAGTTCCGCGCTACGGAGCCAGGAGCTCAAGACGACATAGCCGCGCCCGTCCGGACTCGTGCAGTAAACGAAGTGGATGGCAACGCGTCCATCGTCTGGGTCATGCCCCCGGAAGACGATCTGAGCGAATCGCCCCGGCCCTCCCTGCCTTTCGAACCTCACGGGGACCCCGAGCGCCCCGAGCGGGTATCGGACTATATGGATGTCGAACCCCTCGAGGTTCTGGCCAATGAGGCTCTTCGGTTTGGCGGCGATGATCTCGCCCGCCCTGTCGACCACCATGAAGGTGAGGACGTCGGGGACCGCCCCGAGCCGCGCATCCATTGTACCCTGCACCTCATTCACTCTGCCGCCTGCAATGCTGGCGGAGACCTCTTCGGAGAGCGCCTTCGCCGGAGACGGCTCGGCTTTCATCCGCCCGCCGAGGACGCTCCCGGCAACCAACCCATACACGAGGGCTAATGCGCCTATCACGAGCAGTGTCGCGACCACCCGTGAGACGCTCTTCGCGGTAATCCTGGTCAGACTCATAGATATCACTCCTTTGCCTGCTGTTCCGACTGCAATATGGCCAGCGTGAGAGGGGCCACGGCCGCCGAAAACGCCAGCGGCGCCGCCCAAAGATATTGGGAATTGGTTCGAGCCCATGGATCGAGGCCGAATCCCACGAGAGCCGAGAGCATTACGGCTACCATCGCCACCGCCGCCGCAAAGAGAAGACCGCCGGGTCCCGAGCCGGATTCCTCGCACGATAGGCGCTTCGCGACCGCAAGCGCAACACGCTGAGATTCAGCTGCGCCCGGGTCCACGTCGGGCCACCCGTGCAAGAGCCGGATGGTGCCGGCGTTTCGCGCCTCCCAATCACACTCGTCAGGCAACCGCCGTTCCTTCATTCCATCTCACCTGCCAGGCTGCTTTTCAGCTGTTTCAACGCCGTATGGAGCCTCGACTTCACCGTGCCGCACGGACACCTTGTCACGAAGGCTATCTCACGGATCGACAATCCATGGAAATACCTCAGGATGACGCAGAGTCGTTGCTGATCGGATAGCCCCTCCACCGCCGCCCGGACCATTCGTTCATCTTCCGACCGAATAGCGGCCTCCGCTGGATCGGCCGCGGAGTCATCCAGGCCCTCGGCCTGGGCTGCCAGGCTTTCCCCCTCGACAGGGATCTCGCGGCGAGCCGACGCTTTTCCGGCATGGTCTCTGAATGTGTTAATGGCTACCCTGTACAACCACGGGCGGAAACGGCCTCTATCGGAGTAGCCGGAACGCAAGCCTTTAGCCGCTTTGAGCAGGGTTTCCTGGATGACGTCTTCGGCTTCATCCCTCCTGCAACCGAGCCTGAGCAGGAGGTTATAGAGCGGCGCATAGTAGCGGTCGACAACCCACGCCACGGCCGCGTGATCGCCGTTTCTGAAACCCTCAATGATGGCTGTCTCTCCAGTGGGATTCAATGACCTGCGCCTCCACTAATACAACGGCCAGAGAGGGCAAAAGGTTCATCAAATGGGCAAATTCATCACGACGAAGGCTGCTCCTGGCAGGTACTTCGCCGACCGCATAGAATGCTGAACCGCGATAATGGACAACTGGAATCAGTTGGGGAAGAGGTGTGTGCCGATGAGACCAGGTGAATACAGGGAGGACCCGCGTTACCGGCAGGCGAATCGCGAGGCCCTCATGGGGCTGATGCTATTCGCGGCCAATTTCATCTGGTGGTTTGGATTCGCATACGGACTGGGGAATCGCCCTGTGAATGAGTATGCTTATGTGCTGGGATTTCCCGCCTGGTTCTTCTACAGCGCCATACTCGGCTGGGTGGTTTTCACTGTTTCCGCGTGGCTGATGGTGAAGTACCTTTTCAAGGATATGCCGCTGGACGGGCAAGGAGGCGACGGCCATAAATAGCTCGGCCATAAATAGCTCGGCCATGAACAGCTGGGCCGTTCTGCTGCCCATATACGCATACCTGATCGTGAATTTCCTGTTCGGCTACTACAGCTCCCGATATGTGTCCAGGGCGCCGGACTTCCTGCAGGAGTACTTCCTGGGCAACCGGGACCTGAACGGGTTCGTCCTTGCCATGACCCTGTTCGGCACCTACGTCAGCGCGAGCAGTTTCATCGGGGGCCCGGGGATGGCATACAACCAGGGGCTGGGCTGGGTGCTGCTGGCCATGACGCAGGTGTCGACAGGATACATCGGCCTGAGTGTGCTGGGAAAGAAGTTCGCGATCATCGGGCGCAAGATAAAGGCCGTGACTATAATCGATTTCCTGCGCGAGCGATACCGGAACGAGGCCGTGGCGCTGGTGGCATCGGCGTCCATCGTCGTCTTCCTTTTTGCCTCCATGACTGCGCAATGGGTCGGCGGGGCGCGGCTGCTCCAGGCCGCGGCCGGGATGGATTACAATGTGGCGCTCGCGGTGTTCGCACTGACAGTGATGATCTATGTCACGATCGGCGGATTCCGCGCCGCCACTCTTCTGGACAGCGTGCAGGGATCCATGATGCTCGCCGGGACCGTCGCGATACTCGCCGGGACGATCATCGTCGGCGGGGGAGTCACGAAGATCATGACGACCTTGCGGAATACCAATCCCGATCTCCTTACTCCGTTTGGAGTGAATGGATTCATCTCGGTTCCATGGATATCGTCGTACTGGATACTGGTGGGCCTCGGGACGGTGGGCCTTCCGCAACTCGCCGTAAGGGCGATGGCATACAGGGACTCGAGGGCCATGCACCAGGGCATCGTACTGAACACCTTCGTGGTGGGGTTGACCATGCTCGGTATGCACCTGGCCGGTGTTTTCGGCCGTGCTGTCATACCCGGTGAGAAGGTCGCCGATCTCGTCATGCCCAAACTGGCCGCCGCAGTGCTGAACCCCTGGGTGGCCGGCGTGGTGCTGGCCGCCCCCCTGGCCGCGATCATGTCCACCGTTGACTCGGTGCTGATTCTCGTCGCCTCAACCATAATCAAGGACATCTACCTGAGCTACTTCAATCCTACTGCCGGGGAAAGATTCATTAAGAGGCTGAGTTTTTCCGCAACCGCGGTACTGGGCGTAGCGGTGTTCCTAGCTGCCCTGACGCAACCGCCGTTCCTGGTATGGCTGAACCTCTGGTCGCTCGGTGGATTGGAGGCGTCTTTCCTTGTTCCCATCGTTGCGGGCCTGTACTGGAAAAGGGCGAACGCCGCCGGTGCGATAGCCAGCATGGCGGCTGGTATCTCGAGTTACCTGATATTCGACAGGCTTTGGAACAGGCCGTTCGGAACCCACACGATTGTGTTGCCGCTCGCCCTGGCCCTTCTGGCGATGGTAGGGGCGTCCCTCCTTACGGGCGGGCCGGATCGAGACATTGTGAAGAGATTCTGGGGCGCCTGAGAATGCCGCCGCCCGGATTGGAAGGGGAAGCGGATTGAAAGGGGAACAGGGGGCGGCGCGCGAATCACGCAAGGTCAGTTGATTTACGCTCGAGGAGATGAGGAATGTGGCGGACACCATCGGGAAGCATTTCGCGGAGATACTTGCGCCCAAGCACGACTCCGCGGACGTCGAAAGGGATCTGGCAAAATTCCAGGAGCGGTACGAACTATTTCTGGAGAATGACTGCGTCATCAGTATCACCGACAACCCGATGGGCCATTTGTCGTACACCGGCCCCGAGCTTATCGATGCCCTGGACCTTCCCGTGAATCCCAATAACCTGATGGTTCACGTAAATACGTTCCATCGTAAGACGGCGGATAGGTACGAGTCCGGCAAGGAACATAACGAGCAGGATGTGGACATACTGCTCCAGCACGCTCTGGCGATTGGAGTCAAATACCTCCTGTGCGTGTCGGGAGACGGCAGCGAACGGCTCCCGAGGCTTAGGCCCGAGGATCTGGGCTACGATCCCTCGGTCATCAAGACAGTAACCTCGGTGCAGGCCTTGGAGTATATCAGAAAGGCATACCCAGGCATGTTCACCATGGCGGTGGCCTTCAACCATTATGAGCCGTTCAAGGACGAAATGGAGAAGCTCGAGCGCAAGCTCGCGGCCGGTGCGGAATTGATAATCACTCAGCCGGTGGTCATGAAGGAGTCCGGCGATCCGAGGCTGCGCGATGCGAACAGGGGCCTTCGAGAAATGCTTAAATTCGCGGACAGCGAAGGCGTGCAGGTGGTCCTCGAGGCATGGATGTCGCAGAAGATGGCCGGCCTGCTCCCGGAATGCGTCGGACATGATATAGACTTCGGCGACTTCGAGCCCTACTCAAATCTGGAGGCCATGCGAGAGGCGTTCCCGGGCAGGTACATATACTTGAGCATGATCTTCGGTCCCCAGAGTATGCAGAAGGCCCTGGCGATAGTGGAGTAGTCGGGGCGTGATTATCCGGGGGAACTACTGATGGCGAAATTCACCGTGAGTGACGAGGTATTCGAGATATTCCCAGACGCCTGCTTCGGGGTGGTCGTTGCCGAAATCGCGGGGGATCCGATCGAGATTTCCTCCCTGGAGGCGACGATGAGGTTGGAAGCGGACAGGGTGCGGGCCGCATTGAAGAGCGCGCAGGATGTCAGGGCGCATTCGAACGTCTCAGCGTGGAGGGACTCGTTCGTCCGCCTTGGACTGAACCCCAACAGATTCCCCAGTTCAATCGAGGCATTGCTCTCAAGGGTCGCCAGGGGTGGTGCGCCTCCAAGCGTGAACCCGGTGGTGGACGCCGCTAATACGGTGTCGCTCCGACACCTCGTGCCAATCGGCGCTCACGACGCCGGCACATTCGCCGGCGACATAGAACTGCGGATCAGCGGGAACGGCGACATGTTCACACCATTCGGAGAGATCGAGTCCGAGCCCGTGCCGCCGGGCGAGCTCGTGTATGCCTGCGGGAATCAGGTGAGGACAAGGAAATGGGTGTGGCGGCAGAGCGAGATAGGGAAGATCGTGCCGTCCACGGCTCGAGTCTTCTTCCCGATAGATGGGTTTGCCGGCAAAACGGACGATTGCGTGAGGAGGGCCCGCCGGGATCTGGCCATGCTATGCCGGGACATGCTGGGCGCCGGCATCGTGCGTGAGATGTGGGTGGACGCCCGATCGCCGTCCGTCAATCTGGGCGTCAATCTGGGCGTCAATCTGGGCGTCGACCCTTGACAGCCTCCTGGTGGAGTGTTATTAATTAGCCAAACAGAATAGCGCGAGTAACTCCTCTTATCCTTCAAAGGGGTGAGTGAGAGGCGCGGCGTCCATGAGTAGACCCCGGGTTACCCGGGTGAAAGGGGCCGCCGCCGAAGTCCGGTCACGCCGGTACGTGGTGCCGGGCTGGGGTTGCATTCGAAGAGATGCAACACTGTCATCTGGATCCGCCCGATGGTCCAGGTGGAGCGCTACTCACGGTTACGGGGAAGGGAGGGTATTGCGGAAGTAGTGTTCGCCACCGCAGTGCGCTGCTGGTGGCGTTCGTGTTTTGAAGGGGAGTATTCGACTTGCATGCTTGACTTGCGTTTATGACCTGCGCCGCTTGCGGCGCGGTCTGAGAGAACGGAGGGTTTCATGGTGTGTGCGACGATGAATGTTTATGAAAGCGAGGAGCCTGGGGGCCACCCCAGCGGGATTTGCAGCGGCCTGAGAGTGAACGGAGCCGGCCATCTCGAGATGGGCGGAGTTGACCTGACGACGCTCGCGAAGAAGGCGGGGACACCGTTATACGTGCTAGATGAAAGAGCCATACGGGCCCAGTGCGAGTGCTACCGCGAATCGTTCTCGCCGAACTACCGGCGTTGGGAAGTGGCATACGCGTCCAAGGCGCTGGCTAACAAGGCCGTGATGTGCATCATGCGGCAGGAGGGCATGTCGCTGGACGTGGTTTCGGGCGGAGAACTCTATACCGCCATCAGCGCGGGATTCCCGCCGGACAGGATATATTTCCACGGCAATAGCAAGACCGAGGAGGAAATTGCTCTCGGGATCGAATACGGCGTCGGGAGATTCGTCATCGACAGCGTCACTGAACTCGGTGTCCTTAGGAAAATCGCGCGGGCGCGCGGCTGCGTCGCCGACGCGATTGTCAGGGTCAGGCCGGGCGTGGAGGCGCATTGCCACGAATACGTCCGCACGGGGGCGCCCGACTCGAAATTCGGCGTCTCTCTCAGGGAGGCCCTGTACGTGGCCAGATCGTGCGCCGAATCCTCGAGCGTGAGCCTGCGCGGGATCCATTGTCACATCGGCTCGCAGGTCCTGGTCAACGAGCCTTTCGAAGAGGCCGCGAGGATCATGGTGAGGACCCTGGCCAGAATACGCCGGGAGGTCAGGGAGGCCGCGGGCGCGGGAGACCAGGTGAGGCTTCCCGACGAAATCGACCTGGGCGGAGGGCTGGGCGTCGCGGACGCCACCGGTGCGAAGGCACCATCTATCGAGGAGTATATCCGGGTCACGTGCGACACGGTCAAGGACGAATGGCGCCGCGTCCACGGTGACGGGGCGATGCCGCCGTTGCCGAAGATCGTCGTCGAGCCGGGGAGGTCCATCATCAACGCGGCCGGGGTTACGCTGTACTCCGTCAGCGGCGTGAAAGTACTGGGCAAGGGAAGGCAATACGTGGTAGTCGACGGAGGGATGGGCGACAACCCGCGACCGATCCTGTACGGCGCCGTCTACTCCGCCGTACTTGCGAACCGGAGCGCCGAGAAGCCTGATACTGAGTACAAGGTGGTCGGGAATTGTTGTGAATCCGGCGACGTGCTGATACAGAACGTCGTCCTGCCGCGTGTGCGGCGCGGAGATATTCTCGCCGTGATCGGCACGGGCGCCTACAACTACTCCATGGCGTCGAACTACAACAGGTTTCCGAGACCGGCCATGGTGCTGGTGAATGAGGGTTCGTGGGATGCCATCGTCCGCCGCGAGACCTACGAACACCTCACCGCTCTCGATGCGGTGCCGCCCAGACTTTACGCGAGAAACGCGGGATTCGCGACGGGGGGCGCGGCGGCTAATAGTTAGAGGTATTTATCATCTTCCCTAGAAGTGAAGGTACAATATATTCATCAGAGCAGTAATTGTGCCTGCCGGGGGAGATGACGCTGTGAATGTGGGATTGCTTGGAGCTGGGACTGTAGGGGGGAGCCTTCTCGAGATCCTCGCCAGGGACGGCGAGAGGATATCGGCCGTGAACGGTTCCCCCGTGCGTGTTACCAGGGTGCTGGAGCCGGATCCGTCGAAACACGATCGGATCCGGTCGTTTGGAGCGGAGATCGCTCGTGACCTCGAGGATATCCTCGGAGATGAATCCATAGAGGTTGTCGTGGAACTTGTAGGCAGGGTTGACCCATCCAGGGATCTCATCGCCCGCGCTCTCGAAGGGGGCAAGCACGTTGTCACCGCCAACAAGGACCTGATCAGCGAACACCTCGACGAACTCCAGGAGATAGCGCGCAGGCGCAACGTCGCGCTCCTTTTCGAGGCGAGTGTCTGCGCGGCCATCCCGTTGCTCAAACCGCTGAGCGGATTCCTACGATCCAACCGCATCCGTGGGATAGCGGGCATTGTGAACGGGACGTGCAACTACATACTCACCAGAATGGCTGAGACGGATTCGTCCCTCGACGAGGCTCTAGCGGAAGCGAAGAGGCTGGGTTACGCTGAAAGCGACCCCTCCGCTGACATTACCGGTCTGGATGCTGCGAGAAAGATATGCATACTAGCTCGCCTGGCTTACGGCCTTACGGTCAAACCGGGGGATATCCAGGTCGAGGGGATCCAGGGGATCACCCTCGATGACGTGAGGGCGGGCAAATCCGCGGGGTTGACGCTGAAATCAATCGCCGAGGCGGTCATCGTCGACGAGGAGCGCCGCCTCGTCAATGTGCGCGTAGGTCCCGCGTATGTGCCTTCAGATTCGCAACTGGCGTCCATCAGGGACTCTTTCAACGGGGTGGAGATTCAGGGACAGCCTATGGACACGCTCTTTTTCGTGGGCCGCGGGGCGGGGGGATTGCCCACCGCGAGCGCGGTGCTCGGCGATATCCTGGAGATCCAGAGGCTGCGCGAGGCGGCGTCGGCTCTATCCTCGATTCAGTGCCGGTATCGCTTGCTGCCGAGGGAAATGATGGAGAGCAGGTGGTTCGTGCGCGGTTCTCGCCCGGGCCTCGGCGAGGAACTGGCCCGTCGCGGGATCCCCGTTGAGACGGCGGGCGAGAGGTCGGTCCTGACCGGGGTTACACCGGATGCCGAACTGATTTCGGCCGCCGGCAATCTACGCGAATCGGGTTTTGGCGGCGTAAGGGCCCTGAGGGTGTATCGTTAATGCGCTCAATCCGCCAAGCAACGTCGCACGCTTATTACGGCCTCTACGGGGGCCGTTTTTGCTTGCGCGCGACGGGAACCGACGGCCGGGCCGCTTCGTCACACAGACGGGAGGTATAGAGGTGGCTCTGGTTGAACTCGAATCCGTAGATAAAGTATACCGCACCGGCAAGATCTCCGTGGAGGCGCTGAAGGACATCACCCTGAGCGTGGACAGCGGTGAATTCGTGTCGATAATGGGGCCGTCCGGCTCGGGCAAGTCGACCCTTCTCAACATCATCGGTTGCCTCGACCGCCCCACGTCGGGTTCATTCCGTATCCAGGGGAAACCGGTGGAGAGCCTCACCGACTCGAACCTTGCCGACCTCCGCAACAAATGCCTTGGATTCGTGTTTCAGGGCTTCCATCTCCTGCCGAGACTGACTTCCCGCCAAAACGTGGAGATACCGCTCGTGTATCGCGGCATGGCGCCGGCCGAGCGGCGCGCCAGGTCGGAAAAGATGCTGGCGGCTGTGGGGATTGGGGAGAAATCCGCGCGGTTTCCCGGCGAATTGTCCGGTGGACAACAGCAAAGGGTGGCGCTCGCGCGGGCGCTCGTGGGCGAGCCCCTGGTCATCCTGGCGGATGAACCAACCGGCAATCTGGACAGCGCCACCGGCAGGGAGATAATGACGATGTTGCTGGATCTTAACAGAGACCGGGGAATAACGGTGATACAGGTCACTCACGATCAGACGATGGCCCTGTATGGGCGAAGGATAATACGGTTGCGGGACGGGGGAGTCGTCGAGGATTCCCCCGT
>JAHDPS010000263.1 GCA_018434225.1 Bacillota bacterium | reverse complement strand
CTGCGCCCAGGCGTCGGGCGTGGACGTTGCGGGTCTGCTCGTTGATCACCTGATGGAGGTGGCCCGGGGATGAGGGTGTCTATAGTGGGAGCGTCCGGCTACGTCGGGGGAGAGATCATGAGGCTCCTTCTCGGTCACCCCCGCGTGGACGTCGCTCAGGTCACCTCGGAGCGTCACGCGGGCAAGTTCGTTTGGCAACTCCACCCCAACCTGCGAAAGCGGTCATCGCTCCGCTTCTCCCCCGTGGCGGATCTGGATCCGTGCGACATTCTGTTTCTCGCGATGCCCCATGGAAAAGGGCTGGAGAGCGAGATTGATTTCGGCGCGGTGGCGCCGGTGATAATCGATCTCTCCGCGGATTACCGCCTGAAAGACGCCGCCGCCTATCCGAAATGGTACGGCGTCACCCATCCGAGACCGGATCTCCTGAGGGAGTATGTTTACGGACTTCCGGAATTGCACCGCGATCGGATCCGGAACAGCAATCGCGTATCGGGAGCGGGATGTATCGCGACCGCCGCCATTCTGGGCCTCATGCCGCTCTACAGGGCCGGCCTCGCGAGGGACGACATGGTCGTGATCGAGGGTAAGTCGGGTTCATCCGCGGCTGGAAGGGATCCCTTCCCCGCCTCTCACCATCCCGAGAGGTCCGGCGTGATCAGGCCGCACGAGCCGGCCGGCCACCGCCACACGGCGGAAATCGCACAGGAGCTGGGCGTGGGGCGCGTGTATCTGACCACGACCTCCGTGAACGTGGTGCGGGGAGTGCTCGCGACGAGCCATGTGTTTCTCAAGGCGGCCGTGACGGAGAAGGACGTGTGGAGTGTTTACAGGGAAGCGTATTCGGCCGAGCCGTTCGTCCGCATAGTCAAGGATCGCCGCGGCTCATACAGGTATCCGGATCCCAGGATCCTCTGGGGTTCGAACTACTGCGACGTCGGATTCGAGCTCGACGGCGACTCGAATCATCTAGTAGTGATGTCGGCCGTCGACAACCTGATGAAGGGCGCGGCCGGCAACGCAGTCCAGGCGATGAACGTGATGTCGGGATTCGACGAGACAATGGGTCTCGAGTTCGCGGGGCTTCACCCATGAGCGTGGCCGCGGGAGGGCAGGGCGAAGCGGGAGGACCGCGCCTGGACCTGGCGATCAAGGTCGGCGGCGCGGAGGGGATCTCCTACGAACGATTCGCGAGGGATCTCGCGTCGATGATGGGCGGTGCCCCGGAGGCGTATGTCCCGGCGGGCGGCTGTCAGGCGGGGGGCGGCCGGTCGAACGATGGGCTCAGGGTGGTCGTCGTCCACGGCGGTTCTAGCGAGGCGAACGTTCTAGGCGAGGCGCTGGGGAGACCGCAGCGGTTCATCACTTCCCCCTCGGGGCACGTCAGCCGCAGGACTGACCGTGACGCCCTCGAGGTATTGATGATGGCGGTCGCCGGCAAGGTCAACAAGATCATCGTCGAGCGTCTGCAGCGCTTCGGGGTCAACGCCATCGGCCTCTCCGGGATGGATGGCCGGCTGCTGGTCGGTTCCCGGAAGACAGCCGTTAGATACGTGGAAGATGGCAAGACCAGGGTATTGAGGGACGATCTCAGCGGTAGGGTGGAGGGCGTCAACGTGCCTTTAGCCTGGGGCCTTGTCACTGCGGGGTGTGTGCCGGTGGTATCGCCGCTGGCGATTAGCGTCGCGGGAGAGCCCCTCAACGTGGACGCGGATCTCTGCGCCGCGGCCATCGCCGGCGCGTTCCGGGCGAGACGGTTGGTTATCCTGTCGAACGTTCCCGGTCTTTTGGAGGACCCGGCGGATCCTCGTTCGCTGATACGGAGCATTCCGGCCCAGTCGCTGGCGTCATATCAGCGGTACGCGGTCGGCAGGATGAAGAAGAAGATCCTGGCCGCGGCGGAGGCGCTGGAAAGCGGCGTCGAGGAGGTCGTCATCGGGGATGCCCGCGTCGACGATCCCGTGACTCAAGCTGTGAACGGGGGAGGTACGGTGATACGTTGATGAGCGAGACGGAGTTCGCCGGCGACGGAGCCGCGGGCATCGAGACGCGGTTCTCGTCAGGCGTGTACAAGAAGCGCGAAATCACGATCGTTCGCGGAGCCGGCGCCCGCGTGTGGGATTCGGAGGGCAAGGAGTACGTGGACTGCAACGCCGGGCACGGCGTCGCGGTGGTGGGTCATTGCAACGAAGCGGTCGTCCGCGCTGTGTCGGAACAGGCCGCCAGGCTGATGACATGCTCCGAAACGTTCTGCAACGACGTGCGGGCGGAACTCCTGTCGCATCTCGCCTCGGTCATGCCCGGGGACCTGGACCGATTCTTCCTCTGCAACTCGGGCACGGAGGCGGTCGAGGCCGCGCTCAAGTTCGCGCGCCTGGCCACCGGGAGGACGGGGTTCATAGCGACGATGCGCGGCTTTCACGGCCGCAGCATGGGTTCACTCAGCGCCACCTGGGAGCCGAAATACAGGAGACCGTTCGAACCGCTCGTCCCGGGCTTCAGCCACGTGCCGTTTGGGTCTACCGCCGCGTTGGAGGAGGCGGTGGGGCCGGACACGGCGGCCGTGATCCTGGAACCGGTCCAGGGCGAAGGTGGAGTCCACGCCGCCGAGCCCGAGTACCTCCGCCGTGTCTCGGAGATATGCGGAGAAAACGGTGCGCTGTTCGTGGTAGACGAGGTGCAGACTGGGTTCGGAAGGACGGGGCGGATGTTCGCGATCGAACACAGCGGCGCGGTCCCCGACATCATGTGCATGGCCAAGGGGCTCGGCGGCGGCATCCCAGTGGGGGCGGTGGCGCTTGGGAGTCGAGTGGGCCCGATACCAACCTCCGTCCACGGCTCGACGTTCGGGGGCAACCCGGTGGCGTGCGCCGCCGCCCTCGCGACCCTCGGGTTCATCCGGGACGCGGACTTGCCTGGAAGGGCCGCGAAACTCGGGGAGTATTTCGTGGCCAGGCTGAAATCCATCCGGTCTCCGTTGATACGAGATGTGCGAGGGATAGGCCTCATGGTGGGCGTCGAGTTGAAGCAGAGGAGCGGCCCGGCGATCCAGGCCCTGATGGACAGGGGTGTTTTGGCCCTGGCTGCGGGGGCCACCGTGGTCCGGTTCCTCCCGCCTCTGGTCGTGGATGCCGGGGACCTAGACTTCGTAGCGAATGCCCTCGAGGAGGTGTTGGCTACTGTTTACGCCTGAAGCCGAGGTGGATCTGCTCAGGACGATGTGCTCCATATACAGTCCGTCCGGCTCCGAAAGGGAAATCGCCTCGTATCTTGTGGAACGCATGGCATCGCTCGGGTGGGACTCGTATCTCGACGGCGCCGGTAACGCCGTCGGAATAACGGGCGAGGGTCCGGAGACCGTGATGCTGCTCGGGCACATCGATACCGTGCCCGGGTTCATCCCCGTGGAGGTCAGGGACGGGGCGCTATACGGGCGTGGCTCCGTGGACGCGAAGGGTCCTCTCGCCGCGTTCATCTGTGCGGCGGCGAGGGCGGCGACGGGGAGGGCGGTAGGGGGCCGCCGCAAGCGCACGATCGTCGTAGGCGCGGTCGGCGAGGAGACGGATGAGTCCCCCGGCGCCAGATACCTGGTGGATAGCGGACCCGCGCCGGATTTCTGCATTATCGGCGAACCGGGCGGCTGGTCGTCGGTCACGCTCGGATACAGGGGCCGTCTCTGCGTCGAGGCAGTTGTGAGGCGGCCGGTCGGGCATCCCGCCTCGGGGAGGCCGTCCGTTATGGAGGCGGCGGTCGGGCTGTGGGAGGGATTGTCGAGGTGGACCCGAGAGCTGTCACCCAGCGCGCAGTCCTGCAACGCGCAGCGCCGCCCGCCGCTCGGCAATTCCCGTCCGTTCGAAATGCTTGACGTGATCCTGCAGGATATTCGCAAGGAGTCGGATCACTTCGAAGAATCGGCGCGGCTAGTGATGGATTTTCGGCTCCCGCCTGGCATCAGCCCCGCCGAACTTGGCCTGGAATTGGCGGAGCGCCATCCCGAGGCGGAGTTCCGGTTTCGGGGCGGGCAACCGGGTTGGAGGGGGAGTAAGAACAATCCCCTGGTCAAGGCGTTTGTAAACGCCATACGGGAAGAGAGGGGCGACCTGGGTTTCCGGCTGAAGCTCGGCACATCCGATATGAACGTGGTGGCGCCAACCTGGGGTTGCCCCACTGTGGCCTTCGGGCCGGGGGATTCGCGGTTGGACCATACCCCCGGCGAGCACTTGTCAATAAGCGAGTACCAGTCGGCGATCGATGTGCTCGCCCGCGTCCTCCGCAACCTCTGACGCGAGACCCGTTTGCTCGACACCCCTGTTGACAATTCTGGGGATAACCGGAAAAGATGTGGATAAGTGGTGGGCGCGGCGACAAGGGAGACGACAACAAAGGAAGCGTCTCCCGGGGTGTCGAAATGGACGCTCCGGGGTGATCCTCGTTTGGAGCATGCTCTCGACCAGGAAAAGGCGCCTCTGGTTGACGCGCTTACCCGGCACACGGGATCGGGGTATACTGCGTTTCATGTCCCGGGCCACAAGGGATGGCGAAAGGCACGATCCAGCCTGAGCGATCTGCTCGGCACCCAGGTGGCGAGGGCCGATCTCAGTGAGGTCGGCGACCTCGACGATCTCCAGTTCCCATCCGGCGCCATAGAAGAAGCCCAGATGCTTGCTGCCGACGCGTTCGGTGGAGACGAGGCGCTGTTCCTGGTAAATGGGGTTACTTCGGGTATTCATGCGGCCATCTTGAGCTGCGCCCATGGCGGCGGGGTCATAGTGCCCCGCAACGTCCACCGGTCTGTGATAGGCGCCCTCGCCCTCGCCGGAGCTCGTCCCACCTATGTGATGCCGGAATTGGATGAGCCGACGGGGATCGCGGGGGGGGTGTCAACGACGGCGCTGGAGCGCGCGCTGGACGAAACCCCAGGTGCGCGAGCGGTCCTTCTCGTTCATCCCACCTATTACGGCGTCGCCGGCGATATCCGGCGCCTCGTGCGATTGACGCACCAGCGCGGGGTGCCTGTTATCCTTGACGAGGCCCACGGGGCGCATTTCGCTTTTCATCCCGGGTTTCCGCCCTCCGGCGCCAATTGCGGAGCCGATATCAGCGTGGTAGGGTGCCACAAGACCGCAGGCGCGTTCACGCAGGGGGCCATGATGATCGCGCGCGGCTCACGGGTAGACCGCGACTCGCTCAAGGTCTGTCTCCGGACGGTTCAGACGACCAGCCCATCATACCTGCTCATGGCCTCGCTCGACGCTTCCCGGAGGCTCATGGCGACGAGGGGAAGGGGACTTCTCGGTGAAGCGATCTCCGTCAGCGAGAACGCCCGCCGGGCGATAAACGATGTGGGCACATTCAGGTGCCCCGGGATAGAATGGACTGGGAAGCATGGATTCTTCCATCTCGATGGGACTAAACTGACAGTGGTGGCAGCCCGGGGCGATGATTGTCGATCGATAGAGACGAGTCTAAGGGATAGATTCGGCATTATGGTGGAGTTCTCGTCGCCGGGGCATCTGCTCGCGGTGGTCACTTACGCCGACGACGAGACCACCGTCGGCAGATTGACCGCGGCGCTCGAGACCCTGGCGCGCGAGAAGCGCCATTCGGGCGGCGCAATAGGCGCGCGCGGCGGAGGCTGCGCATACGGCGGAGGCTACGCGGGCGGTGCCGGCTCGGAGGTACGGGCTGCCGCACCGCTGCACATCCCGCGGGAGGCGATTCCCCCGCGGGAAGCGATGTTCGCACCGGCGGAATGGCGCGAGATCGAACGGGCTCGAGGCGCTGTCTGCGCGGACGTCGTGGCCGTCTATCCCCCGGGGATTCCGGCACTCTGCCCGGGAGAAACGGTGGATGGGGAGTCCATCGACCTGGTGCGACGGTGGTTTCTGGGCGGGCTTCACGTTCACGGTGTGCGCGCGACTGGAGACAGGGTGGAGATAAGGGTCCTCCGGGACAGGCGATGGGAAGCCAGGCAGTTGAGACGGGAGTGAACTAAGCGGATGAAGCCCATTTTCGTGACATTCGAGGGCGTTGACGGCTCAGGCAAGAGCAGCCAGATACGCGCGCTGGAGGGTCGCCTGAGGGAACTGAGCATCCCGTACGCTGTGACGCGGGAGCCCGGCGGTTCCCTGATAGGGGAGGCGATCCGTTCCATATTGCTGGATCCGTCGAATTCCGAGATGGTACTCAAGGCGGAGGTCCTCCTATATTGCGCCTCGAGGGCCCAGCACGTGCACGAGGTCATAAGACCGGCCCTGCGCGGGGGCAAGGTCGTCATCTCCGAACGCTTTACGGATTCCACGATCGCGTACCAGTGTTACGGAGGCGGGTGCGACATAGAGACGGTGAAGCGGATCAACTCGTTTGCGACGGGTGGCCTGGAGCCGGATCTTACTATCGTCCTCGATGTGGATCCCGCCATGGGGGCCGTGAGGCGCGGCAATCGGCCGGCGGACAGGATCGAGGAGAGGACGGACGAATACTACGACAGAGTGCGTGAAGGGTACCTTGCGATAGCCGTGGCGGAACCCCAAAGGGTCAGGGTCGTGAATGCAGGCGTTAGCGCCGAGACAGTCGGAAAGGAGATCCAATACCTTGTTGAGAGCGCCCTTGGGATTATCTGAGCGAGGGGATGGGCCTATGAAACTGATAGTCGTAGTGGTGCAGGACAAGGATGTCGGGAAACTCGTTGATTCCCTGGTCCGAAAGGGTCACCAGACGACGAAGCTCGCCAGCACCGGGGGATTCCTGCGGGAAGGCAATACGACGCTGCTCATCGGGGTAACCGAGGACAGGCTGGACGACGCGATAGGCATCATCGAGAAGACATGTCACTCTCGTACCCAGATGATCAGCCCGGTGACCCCGCCGCCGGGTCCCACCGACGCCTACATGCCGTATCCGGTGGAAGTGCGCGTCGGCGGCGCCACGATTTTCGTGATCGACGTGGAGCAGTTCAAGAAGATTTAGTTGGAACGCCGGCCGTGACGCCGGCGGAAGGGTGTGGCCGATGTCTCTTGCGTCTCTCTACGGTCAGGGCTCGGCGTCGTTCATGCTGAGAAGCATTCTAAGAAGCGGCAGGCTGGGTCACGCCTATATGTTCGTGGGCCCGGATGGAGTGGGCAAGAGCGTCTTCGCGAGGGAGTTCGCTAAGGCAGTGCTCTGCGAGGCTCCGGAGGACGCCTGCGACGGATGTAATGTGTGCCTGCGCGTGGATTCGGGAAACCATCCGGACGTACTGGAGCTGAGGCCGGATGGGAGATTCAAGATCGAACACGCCAGGGCGGCCCTGAGGCACGTGGAGTACAAGCCCGTAGAGGGCGGCGCCAGGATAGCGATTATACTTCACGCCGAGTCCATGACAACCGACGCGGCCAACTGCCTGCTTAAATCCATGGAGGACCCGCCCGGGCCCTCATTGTTCATTCTCACGACCACGAGCGCCTCCTCCGTTCTTCCGACAGTGGCTTCTCGTTGCCAGACGATCCCGTTCGGCGCGTGTTCCAGGGACGAGGTGGCGGCCTACCTGAACTCGCGGCATCCCGGGGACAACGAACGCTGCGGTGCGGCGGCGTTCTGGAGCGGAGGGATTCCCGGCAGGGGCGATCTATTCTTCGAAGAGGGGTTCCTCTCCACCCGCGAGAAAGCGTTGCGCATCTTGACTACCATACGCGAACTTGATGCGGTAGGGTTCGCAGGAGCGATCGATAAGGAGGAGGCCCCGCTATTGTTGGAGTGTCTATCGTCGTTGCTTCGAGACATACTCGTCCTGGGGACGGGGGGGCCGCAGGAACTTCTGGGTAATCCCGACCTTGGCCCGGCAATCCAGAAGGCCCTCGGGGTCTGGAAGCCGGGTGGGTGCGCGGGGGGCATGGCCGAGTTGGAGCGCGCATACGGCGCGATGGCCGCCAACACCAACAGGAGGCAGACGCTGGATGTTCTACTGGTGAAGTTGCAGGCGCTGATAGAGGACGGATATAATTGATTTTGGGACTTGTCCAGGCAAGACGTCAGGAGCGTCAGGGGTGGTTAAGTGACAAGGGTCGTCGGGGTGAGGTTCAAGAAGGCCGGCAAGGTATACTACTTCGACCCGGGTAACCTGCAGTTGAGCGAGGATTCGCCCGTCATAGTTGAGACGGCCAGGGGCGTCGAATACGGCGAAACGGTCATCCCTCCCAAGGATGTGCCGGATAACCAGATAGTCGCCCCATTGAAGAAGGTCATCAGGCAAGCGACCGACCGCGATGCCGATCAGGTGAGGGAGAACGAGCGCAAGGCCAAGGACGCCTTCGACGTGTGCAAGCAGAAAGTCGCCGAGCACGGGCTCGAGATGGACCTGGTCGATGTGGAGTACACCTTCGATGGTTCGAAGATCATATTCTTCTTTACAGCCGACGGACGAGTGGATTTCCGAGAGCTGGTGAAGGATCTCGCGGCCCACTTCAGGACCAGGATCGAGCTGCGCCAGATCGGGGTG
>JAHDPS010000289.1 GCA_018434225.1 Bacillota bacterium | reverse complement strand
GGAAATCCACCCTGCTCAACATCGTGAACGGCTTTCACAGGCCATCGGCGGGTCACATTATCGTGGATGGAAAGGACCTCACTCAGTCGCAGGTCCACGAGGTGGCGCTGGTTGGAGTAGGCCGGACTTTCCAGAAGATACGGGTGTTCAAGGGGCTGACGGTCCTAGAGAACGTGCGAATGGCGGTACGAACTTCGGTGGGAAGTATGGACGTCCTATTCAGGACCAACCGGTTCAAGGATGTTGAGGCGGGCGCGCTCGACCGGAGCCGCCGGCTCCTTGACCTGGTCGGCCTGACTCACCGCGCGGAGGATAAAGCGGGAAGCCTCCCATACGGGCAGCAGCGATTGGTCGAAATAGCCCGCGCTCTTGCGGGAAGTAGCCGCCTGCTCTTGCTCGACGAGCCCGGAGCCGGGATGAACGAGGAAGAGATCGAGTCGCTGAAGTCCCTTATTACCAGGATACGGCGCGAATTCGGAGTCGCGATACTCCTGGTGGAGCATAACGTCGACTTCGTACTGCACCTGAGTAATCGCATTGTGGTTCTCGACCATGGAACCTTGATCGCCGGCGGCACACCAACCGAGGTCATCGAGAATCCTCGGGTCATTGAGGCCTATCTGGGGAGGCAGCGCCATGAGCGATAATCTTTTGGAGGTCCGCGACGCCGTCATCAGGTACGGCGCGGCGGTGGCGGTCGCGGGCGTCTCACTTGACGTTAAGGAAAAGGAGGTGGTCGCTCTCCTGGGCGCCAACGGCGCGGGGAAAAGCAGCCTGCTGAAGGCGGTATCCGGGTTGATCCCGCTGAACAGCGGCACGATCCGGTACGCGGGAGAGGATCTCGCGCGTGTCCCGGGGTACCGGCGGGCAAGAAACGGGATGGCTCACGTCCCGGAGGGACGGCGGGTCTTCAGCGAGCTCTCCGTCAAAGAGAACCTGTTCATGGGGGCGTATGGCCAGCCCAGGGCGCGGGCCGAGCAGCGGCTGAAAGGCATCTTCGAGCGGTTTCCGGTTTTGGCGGATAGGCGTAACCAGGCGGGCGGGAGCCTATCAGGTGGCGAGCAGCAACTCCTGGCGATCGGACGGGCGCTTATGTCAGGCCCGCGACTGCTCATAATCGACGAGCCCTCCCTCGGCTTATCCCCGATAGCCATCGATCGGGTCTATGAGACCATAAGGAGCGTGCACGAGGAAGGCGTGAGCCTGTTGCTCGTCGAGCAAAACGCCACGCTGGCCATGGACGTGGCAAACCGCGTATACGTGCTCCGCACGGGCAAAGTGGCGTTATCCGGCGATTGCGAGGGCATGAGGTCCCAGGAGAAGCTCCTTCGAGCGTACCTGGGTTCTCCGGTGAAGGAGGCAGATCCGGAGGATTGATGCCAGTCTGTTCTCCGGAGAAATAGCGGCCAAAGAAAAGAATATAAGGGGGTAGCAGGCAATGAAGCGTCTTCTGGTCGGGTTAGTGGGGGTCCTGGTTGTCGCGCTCGTGGCCTCAGGTTGCTCAAGCGGTGCAAGCGGCGATTCGATCACCGTCGGAGTCGTAGGCCCGATGACCGGCGACAGCGCCGAATGCGGCCGCGACATAGCGAACGGGGCCAAGATGGCCGTCGAAGAGTTCAATGCTTCCGGCGTACTCAAAGGCAAGAAGATCGTAGTCGACGTGCAGGATGACAAGGGTGACCCCAACCAGGCGGCCATCATAGCGCAGAGGTTCGTGGACGCCAAGGTCACGGGCGTGGTCGGGCACTATTCCTCCAGCGCGACGGCGGCCGGGATGCCGGCATATCAAAAGGGCCAGGTGCCACTCCTCGCGCCTACCGCGTCCAAGCCCGATCTCATCAAACTCCCCGAACACTCGTACATCTTTCGAACCGCCGATAGTCAGGAGGAGGAAGGCAAGATCCTGGCGGATCTATTCATAAACAAGCTCAAGAAGAAGAACATCGGCATCTTCTTCGTGGCCACCGACTGGGGAAACGCCAACCACGAACACCTCGTCAAGAATCTCAAGAAGCTGGGCGCCAACATAGTGTACGATAAGAGCTACACGCCCGGACAAAGCATCGACTTCCAGGCGTCGCTCACGGCGATGGCCGCCGCCAAGCCCGATCTATACTACTTCGGTTGCGAATACAACGACGCCGCGATGATCATCAGGCAGGCCCGCGAGATAGGTATCACCGAGACCATCGGTTGTTCCTGCCTCGAATACGCCGACGAGTTCCTAACTCTGGGCGGCAAGGCGGTTGAGGGCGTGTACCTGGACACCATATTCTTCCCTGATTCGCCGGATCCCAGGGACAAAGCGTTCATCGACGGTTACAAGCAGAGGTACGGCAAACTGCCCACCTTCAACGCATCCGAAGCGTACGAAGGAACCAAGGTCCTGCTGGAGGCAATCCGCATAGGCGGGACCGACCGGGCCAAGGTTAGGGACGCGCTGGAGAACATGAAGGATTTCATGGCTTTCAACAGGCCGGTCAGCTACAGCCCTGACAATCATAACTCGTTCAACTCGCACTACACCATATTGCAGGTGAAAGACGGCAAGTTCGTCGCCGTCCACTAGATGGGACAAGGGGGGTCTTCGTTGAAGGAGTTCCCTGAACCGAATGACGCCTGGGAACGGGACGTGTGGCTCTTGTCTCGCCGGATGGCCTTACTGTACTACCACATGGCGAAGGCGATCGTCGAACGCTTGGGCAAGGAAGAGGGCGAGAAGCTCATATCGGACGCCGTCTGGAGGTACGGTGAAGCGTGCGGGAAGCGAGTAGGCGAGGAAGTCCTGGCCCGTGGACTGCCGCTGGACGCGGCCAATTTCGGGATGATCCCCGACCTGCCCTCCCGCGGCTGGCGGGAGCAGACAGTCGAATTGCCCGAAGGCCGAAGCGCCGACGCGGTAGTCCTGTGCCCACTGGCGGCGGTCTGGAAAGAGATCGGGGCGACGGATCTTGGCAGGCTCTACTGCCTGGTGGATCAGGCCAAGATCCACGCGTACAACCCGGGTTTGAGAGCGGTGCACAGCAAGAACGTGTTGGATGGGGATGATTACTGCGTGATTGACATCGAGGAGGGCGGAAAGCGCACCTGAGAGGACGCGAGCGAGGTTTGATTGGGGGCCGCGATTATTAGCGGCTCCCTTTTCATCGACTACGGCGTCGTCGACGGCGTCACTTCGCCGTCTTTATCGTGTAGGTATTGGTCCCGTTGAGCGGCGCCACGTTGAAATACGTCTCCCCTGTTTTATTGAAGAATACGGCGTAGCTTATCCCGTTGTTCTTGCCGTCGCGGATGCCCTTGACCTGTATCAATCCTTTTGAAGGTACCTTGACCTTCACGACCCTGTTCGATATGGCGAACGGATCTGTCTGGGGCCGGCCGTCCACGAGGACCTGGACATAGTCGCCGTCCTCATCGGCGAAATCCCAGATGGACAGCTCCACGGGGTCTCCGCCCTCATCCGCCACGGTGACCGAGTAGTCTTTCGGTTGCATCTGCGGGTCTTCCCTGACCATTCGCGCGCCGGGGGATATGCCCGCGGAAACCCCCCTCTTTACCGTGTCAATGTCGTTCTTGCCGGCGGAACTGCCCAGAACGATGGATGCGGTGATGAGGGCTACCGAAACAAGGCCCACAAAGAACCGGAAACGCTTCTTGTCGTCATCCATCACATCGCCGGAAGCATCGCTCGCCGGTTGGTCTTCGAGACGCCTCAGCATCTCCGGATCCAGGGGCTCCGGCCGTCTCCGGGCCTGTTCCTCCGCCCGTCTCTTCATCGCCACATCACTCCAAGGGAGCAACCCTTCTCAGTCGCTCCTGCCTCTTCTCCATGAACGGAACGACGGGATATCTCGTATAGTACACCGACATGAAAACCCGCCACAGCACCAGTATGGCAACAAACGACACCGATCCGATCAGTCTTCTGGTCCCGTTCACTTCTTTGAACGCCACGTTCACCACCGTCATCGCGAAAGCCGCGAACAGGCCCGAAATCGTGAACATCTTGAGTATCTGGTACATGGACGGAAAAAGGGCGTAAAACCTGCGAGTGCTCTTGAACCGGAGCGATATGTATAAGATCGAGCACAGGACCCAGGCCACGTCCAGGTTGCCGCCGGAAGTGCCCGGGAAACTGTATCCGTTCGCGATCACGTCTTTGCCGTTTGATATGGCCGCTATGGGCAGAATGACGGCGAGCAGAGCCGCCAACGGCATACAGATCAGGCAGTACAGGAATCCAATCGCCCCACCGATCGCGCCCATCTAAATCACCAGCCTATGGGTCCTGAATGTCGGACTCTTCTATGGCCTGAAGTGTATCTCGGTCGTAAACGGAAACGCGCCGCAAGCGCATAGCCTGGTTCCGCACGGCCTTCTCGAAGAGGTTTCTGACGTAGCGCCCGTTGCCGAAATGGCTCTCCGTCCGCGCATTGTCTAGAACGGCGCGCATTTTGGCGGCTGCGGCGTCGGCCAGCTTGAACCCCCCGGAAGCAAACATCCCCGAGGCTATCAGCACCAGATCATCAGTAGTATAATCGGGGAATTCGATAACAGTGGGGAAGCGGGATTTGAGGCCGGGGTTGGTTCGGAGGAATCCGTCCATTTCCTCACTGTATCCCGCCAGGATAACCACCAGTCTGTCCCTTTTGTCGTCCATTTCCTTGACGAGTGTGTCAATCGCCTCCGCGCCAAAATCGTTGCCGGCGCCGTCATCCTGCGCGAGCGAGTACGCCTCGTCAATGAACAGGATGCCATCCAGGGCCCGCTTCACGGTCTCCTTCGTTTTCAGGGCGGTCTGGCCCACATATCCGGCGACCAACCCGCTACGGTCTGTCTCCACGAAGTTTTTCCCGTCAAGGACGCCGATGTCGTTGAGGATGTCCCCTACGATCCTGGCCATCATGGTCTTGCCTGTGCCGGGATTCCCCTTGAACACCATGTGAAGGGTCTGCGCCCGGTCGATTTCAAGGCCCAATTTCCTACGCTCGTTGCGTATCCTGACCTGCGCCTGAAGGCTCCTGATGAACTCCTTGACCTCATTCAGGCCGACTACGCCCGCGAGGCGTTCCTCCAAGTCAAAGCCGGTGTCCGGTCCTTCCCCGCCCTCGAAGTCGGAGGTTCTCAAGGTAATCATGTCCTCGGGAGAGACATCGTCAGTAACCGCGATCCTGGACGACTGCCGCCTGACGGCCTCTTCCAGGATGTTCCTTGCAAGTCTCGCGTTACCCCCCAGGGTCCCTCCGCGGCGCCGCGCCTGCTCGAGCCTTTCGCCGAGCGCCTTCCCCGCGTCACGATCGATCTTGAAGCCCCGGCTTTCCGCCATGAGGCGCGCGATCTGCGCGAGTTCAGCGGTCGTGTAGTCCGGAAAGTCTATCTTCAACGGGAACCGCGACTGGAGGCCGGAATTTGTTTCGAGGAACTCGTCCATTTCCCTCTCGTATCCCGCAAGGACTACGACGATGTTCTCGCGGTGATCCTCCATCAGTTTAACGAGGGTATCGACGGCCTCTCTCCCGAACCCGGTGGGGCCGTCGGAGCCGAGGGCGTAAGCCTCGTCGATGAACAGTACGCCTCCGAGCGCCGACAGAAAGACATCCGTAGTCTTGTTGGCGGTCTGTCCCGCGTATTCAGCCACAAGGCCGCCCCGGTCCGTCTCGACGAGTTGTCCGGACTTGAGCACGCCCATCTGCTTCATCATCTTTGCGGCAAGGCGTGCCATCGTCGTCTTGCCGGTGCCGGGATTTCCCCTGAACACCATGTTGAGCGTCTGTCCCGTTTCGACCTTGAGCCCCGCCCTCCTGCGCTTCTCATCAGCGATGAGCTGTTTTTCCAGTACGCGCAGGAAGTCCTTCACGCTGTCGAGGCCGATCACCCTCGATAATTCAGCCTCCAGGTCATATTCCTCTTTCCGGTCGAGTCCGAAGTCCGCGAGACATAACCTGTTGAGGTCCGCTCTGTCCGCGCCGTCAATCCCTTCGGCAATCCTCCTGGACTGCGATGTGATGGCCTTCTCAAGTATGTTCCGTGCCAACCTGCCATTGCCGCTGTCGTTCCTGCCGGGTATCTGTCGCTTTTCGAACAGTTCAAGCAGCGGCTCGTCGCATTCCGCGTCAACGACGTAACCGTTCGATTTCGCCAGCGTCTTCATGATCCCGAGCATCTCGCCGGGCCTGTAGTCCGGGAATTCGATCACATGGCTGAACCTGGACCTGAGGCCCGGGTTTGTCTTGAGGAACTCCCTCATTTCATCAGTATAGCCCGCCAGGATGACCACCAGGTCTTCCCGGTTATCCTCCATCGCCTTGACGATGGTGTCGACCGCCTCGACGCCGAAGACATCGCCCTTGTCGCGCGCGAGCGAATACGCCTCGTCGACGAACAGGACGCCCCCGAGCGCGGATCGGACCTTATCCATCGTCTTCTGAGCGGTTTCGCCGACATACTGACCAACCAGGTCCCCGCGGCTGACCTCCACCAGGTGGCCGCTAGATAGATAGCCGAGCGCCTTGAGACAGCGCGACATGAGGCGCGCCATCGTGGTCTTGCCGGTTCCCGGATTGCCCGTGAATATCGTGTGCAGGGAGATCTTAGCCGCGCTCTCCCCCTGGGTCTCGCGTGCCTTTTGAACTTTCAGATTATATTCGAGTTCCTTGATGAACGACTTCACACTGTCGAGGCCGATTATTCTCTCCAGATCCTCGTTAAGCTTCTCGATCCCCTCGCCATCGTCCCGGCGCCTCAGCGCCGCGCCGAGGTTATGCTCCTTGTCGGCGTTGACAGCGTACAAGCCGTCCGGGCCAGGCGCAACCTCGTATGATTCGCCGCGCAGCACCGCCTTATTGAGTTGCAGTTCAATCAGCGGTTTGTAGATCCAGTCCTCGACGAAATCTCGTATGCCGCACGCCCCGCTCTTTGGATTAGCATGCCGGACGATGTAGTCTTCGACCGCGTTGAACCTTAGCTCCACGGCGAGGTTCTCTCTGACCCTCTTCCCGCAATCCTCCAGGTAGGACACGGCAAGTATCGAAAGAGCGCGCTCCGACAGCCGGTTCGTTGATATTATGTCGAGGACGTTCTCCATGAACGCGTTGGGGAACATGCCCTCGATGGTCTTCCGGCTCATCTCGGTGATGAACACCAGGTATTTGCCGTTGCACTGCAGTTCCTCTGTCGTACCGAGCAGCAGTGAACCTGTCACTTCCGCCATCTTTCCAATCTGGGTGATGTAACGCTTGTCAAGTCTCAGGGTCCCGTTGATGCCGAGGCTCGCAATCTTGTCGAGTACCGAGGAGTGACACTTCTCCAGATTGTCTAACACGATAACCCTGTCGAACCCGTACAGGGCCTTGTAGAGATCTGGCAGGAACAGGTCGTCGCCCGTCTTTTCGGTCGCGTATTTCTCCAGGTTGATTCGCGAGACTGTACCCCTCGAGAGCAGGTTTCGATCCCGCATAAGCCTCGTTATGGCTGTGACTGAGAGATGACGCCCGCTCCCTTTCGGGCCGCAGATGATGATCAGGTTCGCGTAGCTCTTGTGTTTTCCGGAAACGAACGGCCTCTTGAAGGCGATGCACAGATCCCTGATATAGTCCGCTTGCTCCAGTATATACTGGGGCAACTCCCTTTCAATCGCGTCAAACGCGGCATCGACCTCGCTCGGCGGGAGGCTCTTCTCTGGCTGGATAGCGGCGCCCACCTCGCTTGCGGCGACGGACACGCCGGCCGAGGTCACGGTGGCCGCAGCGCCCTCAGCCCCCCGGGCGACCGTCGCGCCTGCATCGCCTATTCTTTGGGCAGCATTCTCAACCGCCGCCTCGACAGCGGCCGCGCCCGAGCCACCAAACCTGGCCTTACCGGCGAGCTCGCGTCTGCCGGGGCCCTTGCGCAGTAGCAGTTCCTTGTTGAAGAAACCCACTTCGTTGACGTGATCGACGAGCTGGACTTCGGGGATGAGAATGCGCAAGAGAGCGCGCGGCGCCAGGAATCTGTCAAGGTCCGACTTGCGGGTAGGCATCGTGTCACTCCCTATTACGGCGCTTGCATGGCCCAGCGCGGGAACAACATTCGCGAAATGGCACGCTACCCACATTATAGCAGATCCTGACAACAGATCATGGTACGTGGCATCTCCTGGGACCGTCCGCGCTCGACACCGCCGCGCCGCAGAGGAAGGCCGGCAGGTCAGCTGCTCGCCGAGATCTCCAGCACTATATGAGCGGCCAGGGCGACGGCCAGCGGAAGCGCCCTCTCATCAAAGTCGAAACGGCTCGTGTGTAGCCCCTCGGTCAATCTCGTCCGCATCGGGGAACCCCATCGTTCCCTCCCTATTGATGACCTCATCACCCAGAAGGACCTTGTATCCAAGCCAGGATAGCGTCGAAGCCACAATCGCACTGGTCCTGAACTCCAACCATCCGAGTTCGGGATATCGGTGGGAATCACGCCGTAGTGCAATCAGTTTGTCCGCCATCAGGTAGCAGGCCTGAGTCAGATCCACTGGAGGGTCCCCCTTTGCGCGTCAAAGCGAGAGTCAGGGCAGCCAACGTCTCTATTCCGAACTTAGTACGTCGAGATTATGCGCTATGGTGGAATCCAACGTTCTGCCAGTGGCAAGCCACAAAGTGTCCTCCACCGGTATCGATGAACTTCGGCTCCGCTTCCCGGCAGACTGGCTGAACATACCCGCACCGGGTGTGGAACCGGCAACCCTTTGGCGGGTCTATCGGACTGGGGACGTCACCCTGGAGAATGACCCTCTCCTTCCTGACCTCGGGATCGGGAGTAGGAATGGCCGACATGAGCGCCTGAGTATATGGATGCAGAGGCCTACGGTAAATTTCTGCGCTATCCGCCAGTTCCACCATTTTCCCCAGATACATCACACCAACCCTGTCCGACACGTACTTCACCACTGCAAGACCGTGGGCTATGAAGATGTAGGTCAAATTGAACTCTCGCTGAAGGTCCTTGAGCAGGTTCAGGATCTGCGACTGGATTGACACATCTAAAGCGGACACCGGTTCATCGCATACAACCAGCTTGGGGTTTAGGGCCAATGCCCGGGCAATGCCTATCCGTTGGCGCTGGCCGCCCGAGAATTCGTGAGGGTACCGCTGCGCGTGGTAGGACGAGAGCCCCACCACTTCCAGCAGCGCATCCACCCTTTTCTTCTTCTCCGCCCCGCGGGCCACACCATGGATATCGAGCGGTTCCCCCACAATATCGCCAACTGTCAAGCGTGGATTGAGAGATGCGTAAGGATCCTGGAAAACAACCTGCATTTCCCCTCGCAGTCGGCGCATTTCTTCCTGGTCCATGCGGAGGATGTTCTTCCCTTTGAAGAGTACCTCCCCTGCGGTGGGCTCGACCAACCGCAGGATGACCCTCCCCGTCGTCGTTTTTCCGCATCCGGATTCACCCACCAGTCCGAGGGTCTCGCCACCTCGAACGGAGAAACTGACGCCATCCAGGGCCTTCACGTGGCCCACAACACGAGAAAACACCCCTTTGACAACTGGAAAGTACTTCTTTATATCCCTAACTTCCAGGAGTACATCATTGGCCAGTGCCTCGTCGATGCTGGTAGTCTGCTTCTTCGCGCAAATCGCATCCGGAGTCACGAGGCAGCGCCCCTTTCATCCTTCTCATCGTGCATCCAGCAAGATACCAGATGACCGGGGGTGATCTCGCTAGGCGCGGGCTCTTTCTGACGGCACACATCCCGAACGTGTGGACACCGCGGGTTGAAACGACAGCCCGAAGGCATACTCGAGGGATCCGGAACGGATCCCTCGATAACATGAAGTCGATCTTTTCCGCTATCAATCTGGGGAATCGATCTCAGCAGCCCCTCAGTGTAGGGATGTAATGGCCTGCGGAATAACGAGACCACATTGGTTTCCTCGACCACCTTGCCCGCATACATCACAGTCACACGCTCCGCCATCTCCGCAATGACGCCAAGGTCGTGAGTAATCAACATAATTGCCATTTCTTTGTCCCTCTTGAGATTGCGCATGAGATCGAGGATCTGGGCCTGAATGGTTACGTCCAAAGCCGTCGTCGGCTCATCGGCAATCAGGAGTTTCGGGTTGCATGAAAGCGCCATGGCAATCATCACGCGCTGGCGCATGCCCCCGGAGAGCTGGTGCGGATAATCGTGGACACGGCGTTCAGGCAGAGGGATGCCGACCAGGCGAAGCATCTCGATCGCCTTGCCCAGGGCCTCTTTGCGGTTGAGGCCCTGGTGTAGTTCGATGGCCTCGGAAATCTGGTCCCCACAAGTATACACGGGGTTCAACGAAGTCATCGGTTCCTGAAAAATCATCGAGATGTCGTTCCCGCGAATCTTGCGCATCTCGGATTCACTCTTCTTGAGCAGGTCCTCGCCCTCAAAGAGGATCTCCCCATGGGTGATCTCCCCCGGAGGCATGGGAATGAGGCGCATGATCGATAGAGAGGTGACGCTCTTGCCACAACCGGATTCGCCAACTATGCCAAGGGTTTCTCCTCTGTTGACATGGATGTTGATGTGATCGACCGCGGAAACGACCCCGCTCTCCGTGTGAAAGCACGTCCTCAGGTCCTTTACCTCTACAAGTCGCTCTGTCATCTTGCCGCTCCTTCCCTGTCTCTCGACTCTCACCTGAAGAGTGGGCTGGCAGCGGATGACCAGCCCCGGGGCATCCCTTCCGGAGGTGGCGGTTTCCCGCTCCGCGGGCGAACCGCCACCTCAGATTCGCTACGAGTAGCACTATCTCCAAATCTGACGGAAGACCCTGAGGAAATTGCCTCCGAGCACCTTCTTCGTATCGGATTCCGAATACCCGCGGCTCAAGAGCGCTTCGGTCAATATGGGCCAATCCGACCATTTGCTGAAACCAAGCGCATGTTTCTCCTCAGCTGTATAACCCCCGAAGAAACCAGGGTAGGTGCGCTCAAAGCTCGCCCTCGCAAGCCTCGTGTAGTAATTGTCGTAATGGAAGTTGTCCGTGCCGATTCCCACATGATCGATTCCAATCAGGTTCGCAACGTAGTCCACATGCTCAAGATAGTCCGCGATAGTGGGCCGCGTCCCGCGGGCCTTTTCAACGAATATACAATGCGGACACAAGCCGATTACGCCGCCCTTCTCCCCAACCGCCTTGATCTGGTCATCGGTCAGATTCCTAACATGACTGTTCAGGCGTCGCACGGCGGCATGCGAGAAAATCACCGGATCTCTCGAGTGTTTCATTGCATCCAGGCTAGTCTTCACACCGCAATGTGACAGGTCAAGGACTATTCCTAAATCGTTCATGTTTTCGATGGCTTGCTGGCCGAAACGAGTCAAGCCGCTATCAACTGGTTCTCTGCATC
>JAHDPS010000249.1 GCA_018434225.1 Bacillota bacterium | reverse complement strand
GCATAAGGTCCTTGAGATCCCTTGATGCGAGCAACCGCTTTTCTCTTCCCCTGCGATTCACGATCAAGTCTGCGATTCCCCCTGCCCCTGTTGACGGGGTTCGCCCGGCTGATCGCCGAACAGCGACAGCGGATCCCCCGAAATCACGATGACAACCTGGTAGCCTTTAGTCCTGGCGCGGTTGAACAGAGTTGCCACCGTGCCCGCGCTTATGCCCAGGCGAGCGGCAACCTCCTCGGAGGAATGTCCCATCTCCTTTAGAGTCACTACCTGCCGCTCTCGGAAGCTCAGTCTCTCCGCGCCCCTGATCTCAACCTGCAATCCGGAACCACCAACTATGTATCCACAGGTTTTGCACAACTTGTGGACAAATTATATACGGGATTTATACGTTTCGACGCCGGGCAAATAATTCCTCCTTTGCCATCCGAAAGGGAGCTGAAAAAGGGATCGAACAATAAAGGGTTCACCCCTACTGCCCGTTCCCTTTCGAGTTCCAACAAACACCTGCTTGCTACTTTAGCGATGAAAGTGACACCGGCCGTGCCTCAGGTGGAAGCGGCCATTCGTGCCGGGTGGTCTTCGGTGGGTACGGTAGGCCGCTAAGCCCGGCCTTTACGACACCTTCCTTGTCCACGGGTATGCCTGGCCGCCTGGGCCACACCTCTATGCCGCTGTCCGAGTAATCTACCAGGTAGGCGGGGATAAGGCTGCAACCCAATGTCTTTAGCGCTCTAACGCGGTGATGGCCGTCCAGGATCACTCCCGATTCGCTATCGACCAGAACCGGCTGACGCAAGATCCCGTCCCGCAGGATCTCCGCGGTAAGCTCCACGAGATGGTCCTCATCCACCTCCTCGTGGGCTGTCAGCCGCCGCGCATCAACGAGCGCGAAGTGATATATTACGGCCCTCTGCAATGTCGCGGACGGGGTCACGACGCCTCACCCGCAGTGATATTGACAACAGGCAGTTCGGCGATGGCCCGGTCGATCTCGTCCTGCGGATGCTCGTAGTCTTCGAGGATCCCCGCGGCATAAGCATCATACGCCGCCAGATCGAAGTGGCCGTGTCCGCTTAATCCAATGAGGATGGCCGGATCGGCGCCAGTCTCCCTTGCCTCCACCGCCAGGTCTATCGCAGTCCTGATCGCGTGCGCGGATTCCGGAGCCGGCAGAATCCCTTCCGACCTAGCAAACAGGACGGCCGCTTCGAACACCGGGAGCTGCTTGACGGCCCTGGCCTCGATTAACCCGTGATGGAACAGGGCGCTAACTAGCGGCGAATCACCGTGATAGCGCAGCCCCCCCGCGTGGATGCCAGCGGGAACGAAGCCGTGGCCCAGGGTATACATCATGGCGACCGGCGCCACCTTGGCCGTGTCGCCGTAATCGTACGCATACACGCCGCGCGTCAGGGTGGGGCAAGCCGACGGCTCCACGGCTATGGCCCGCGGCCCTCTACGCCCGGATCCCTTCGTCTTGAGCGTCTCACCGACGAACGGAAGCGCCAATCCGCCGAAATTGCTGCCGCCCCCACAGCATCCAACCACGTAATCCGGTTTTTCTCCCGCCATCTCCATCTGGAGTTGGGCTTCCTGACCGATCACCGTCTGGTGCAACAGCACGTGGTTGAGAACGCTCCCCAGGGAATACTTGGTGTCGTCGTGAGTGGCGGCGTCCTCGACCGCCTCACTGATGGCTATACCCAGGCTGCCGGGGGAATCCGGCGAAGCCGCCAGTATCGACCGGCCGGCCGCCGTCTTGGGGCTTGGGCTGGGAGTCACGTCCGCGCCATACGCCTGCATCAACGCGCGGCGATACGGCTTCTGGTCGTAGCTCACTTTCACCATGTAGACAGAGCATTCGAGACCGAAGAAGGAACAGGCCATGGCCAGAGCGGAACCCCACTGGCCGGCCCCTGTCTCCGTCGCCAGTCTCCGGGTGCCCTCGCGCTTGTTGTAGTAGGCCTGCGCGACCGCCGTGTTGGGCTTGTGGCTGCCCGCCGGACTAACGCCCTCGTACTTGTAGTAGATGCGGGCCGGCGTACGCAGGGCGGCCTCAAGCCGCCTGGCGCGGAACAGAGGCGACGGCCTCCACAACCGGTACACGTCGAGCACTTCCCCGGGGATGTCGATCTCCGGTTTTGACGACATCTCCTGCTCTATGACGGCCATGGGGAACAGGCGCGACAAATCGCCGGGGTTCATGGGCTGGAGCGTCCCCGGGTGTAGCGGCGGCATCATCTGGAACGGGAGGTCCGGAATGATGTTGTACCAGGTAGTCGGGATGTCCTTTTCGCTGAGAATGAACTTCACCGTGGAATCGCTCATCTCGTTGCACTCCTTTCGAGGCCGGATGCACCGGCGGAACGGAATCGGGCGTACCCGCCAACTCTGTGGACGGGGATCTAATCCCCGCCACCACGATCCGGGTGTATCCAAACACAAAACCCATCCCCCACTTGGGGACGGGTTCTCGACCGTGGTGCCACCCCGCTTAGTCCGGAACCTCCCACGCCCCTGTGTATTCAAACTCCGGCGTGATAGTTCGGGCCTCGCTCGTTGCGGGTACGGGGCTGTTCGCCCTAATACCCTCTCCCTTTAACGGCGGATCTCCGGCAGGCCCTACTTGGTTCCCGTTCGGACCTGCGGCTCACGGATCCATTCGGTCGCTCTTCCCGGCACCGGGCTTCCACTGTCCCCGGTTCGCTTTACCGGTAGTGCTGCGCTTACTAGTTCCGTTCATCGCTCAAGCCCCTGTTCAATTACTGGGAATAATACCACATCGCCCGGCCGGTAGTCAATCTACATTCTTAATGCGTTCGGGGCATGGCGGGGCGCCCCATCCTCAATAACAGATCCCGCAGCAATTGGCGGTACTCTGTTTCCGCCGTATTGCGTCCCGCGCGGTCAACGTGAACAAGTCGTATGTCGGGCCTCGCCCTGATGCCATCCAGCAACGCGTTCGACTCGGCCTTCAGGACCCCCGTGACGGGAACGGGGGAACACAGGGCCTCGTCTATCATATCAACGAATCCAGGAACACCGACCTCGAACCGCCCGATTTCATCCAAGACGACGATATCGGCGCGACTTTCCAGGGCCGACCGGATCGCCGGAATTCCCACTTCGACGAACCCGCCCAGATCAACTACCGGAACGGGGAGGCTCCACCCCCATACAGGCACTTCCGGTACTTGAGACCCGCGGGCCTCGATGAATGTGATCAGGCGCCGCCTGCCCCCCGTGGTGAGATC
>JAHDPS010000131.1 GCA_018434225.1 Bacillota bacterium | reverse complement strand
GATGGTCTGGTTTCTCGGCGACGTGTTCTTCATCCCTCCACCGTTCCCAACCCCCAACGTATTCAGCGCCGGGGACGTTCTTATCGCCCTCGGCTGCTTCGTTTTCGCTCAGGCCGCCCTCCGGGCGAAACCCGCCGGTTGATGGCGACGCCGGGCGGTAAAAGCAGGAACCAATAGAATCTTGTGGAAACCCTATCTTCACGGCCCCGGCCGCCGGGAACCTCGAGCGGACTCCGTGTGACGTACGGAGGTGGTTCCCGTGAGATGGCGCATAATCGCGATTTGCCTGGCGGTTATGTCTATGGCCCTGTCCAGTGGGGCATTCCACAAGTGGCTCTAGACCAGGTCTAGCCATTTGAACTGGAGGGAGCCGGCGGCGGGGGCCGGCACCGGGGGAGGCGCGGTTGTCGTGCCGCTCATCGTCAAGGCATACGTGGTTTCGGTGGCCACGGCGGCAGTGGCCTTTTTCTTGGCTGCGCTCAGACAGACCATCCAGGGCGCTCCACCGCTGGGGATGGTGGCGGCGTTAGTCGCTCTCTTGACCGCTGCGGAAGTCAACTACGTCAACTTGTCGGAGCGAAACGGGGTGTCGGTGTCTCCGGCATTCCACTCCGCCTGCTACGTCCTGTTCGATCCAGGGACCGCCGCGCTCATGGCGGCGGGGTCCAGTATCCTGGCCGATATCGTGGGCAAGCGACCGTCGCTAAAGGCCGCGTTCAATGCCGCGCAGTACATCTTGTGCATCGGGGTAGCTGGGCTGATCTACCGATCCAATGCACTGTCCTACCCGCGCGGCGAATTACTTGAGGACCTACCCGTCTTCGCGCTCTCCGCCGCGGCCGCCTACATGATCAATGTGAGCCTCGTGAGCCTGGCCTTGCTGTTCGCCGAGGGCAGGGAGTTTTTTTGGACATTGTGCAGGCAGACGTCGATATACTTACTCCAGTACCTTTCCCTTGCCGGCCTCGGGATGCTGATGGCCAAGACCTATATCCGCGAGCCGGCCGGCTTACTGTTGATACTCCTGCCGGTCGGATTCGTATATGCATCGATAAGGAGATACGCTGAACTGAAGACCGAAACCAGGCTCGCTATGGAGGCCCTGGCGGACTCCATAGACCAGAGGGATGATTTCACGTTCGAGCACTCGCTCAGGGTGGCCGATCATTCGTTCAAGATCGCGCGGGAGCTGAAGTTGCCGGAGGGAGCGACAGAAGACATTCACCTTGCCGCGAGGATTCACGACCTGGGGAAGGTGGGTCTCACCAACAGGGTGCTGTTCAAGAGGGGCCACCTGAGTGAATTGGAGTGGGAAAGGATAAGGGAACACCCGCAAATAGGGGAAAACATCGCGGGCAGGTTGAAGTTCTATAGGCACAGCGCGACCATTCTCCGCCATCACCACGAGAACTACGATGGATCGGGATACCCCGACGGGCTGAAGGGGGATAATATCCCGATCGGCGCGAGGATCATCCGTGTGGCCGACGCCTTCGACGCGATGGCGACGGACAGGCCGTACCGGAAGGCGCTCCCGCGCACGAAGGCCATCGAACAGATCCGGGATGGCTCGGGCACCCTATTCTGCCCCCAGGTGGTCCGCGCGTTCATGAAGGTGATCGCGGAGGAAGACCCGATCGACGCACGCGGGAGGTAAGGGAATGCAGGTTCGTCTCGGGGTTGCGAAGGTGCCCAAGTACGGCGTGTTGGAGAGCGGAGACACATTCGAAGTGGTTGAGCGCAGGCGCGGCGGATTCTCCGTCATCATGGCCGACGGGCAGGGGAGCGGTGCCGCGGCGAAACGCCTGTCGAATCTGGTGGTCTCCCGCGCGATGTCCCTCATATCCGAGGGGGCGCGCGACGGGGCTGTGGCCAGGGCGGTTAACGACGTGCTGTACGCCCTGAGAGACGGAAAGGTGTCGTGCGAACTCGCGATCCTGTCGGTGGACCTTCGTACCCGGACGCTCGTGATTTCGAGGAACACCGCGGTCCCCGTTTGGGTCCGCACGGCGGAGGGTCTTATCGTATGCTCGGAGGCCTGCTCTCCTATAGGAATGCAAGATGGGGTCAAGCCATGCATAACCGAATTCCCCCTCTCCGAAGGCATGCTGGCGGCCACGTTCACGGACGGCGTTTTATATTCGGGCGTGAAGCACGGGCTGGGGGAGGCATTCCAGGAGGCGGGCGACCTTATCGGCGGATGGGCGCCGGATCGTGTGGAGAGACTGTCGGAAGCGCTTTTGGAACTGGGAATGCGGAGGGACAATAGCAGGCCGCAGGACGACATGGCCGCGGTGGCTCTCGGCGTTGTGCGCGATGAATCGGAGCACAAGGTGCGGAAGATGACAGTCTCATTCCCAATGTAGGGCGCGCGCACGGATCTCGGGGAGCGGCGGCTTGCGGGACGCAAGGTGCGGGGTGGTGACATGCAGGGTGGCGGAGAGCCAGGTGGCGACATGAAGATCTGTGTCGCCGGTGTGTGCACCGCGGGAAAGACGACTCTGGTCAATACCCTGAGGAAACTGGGATACCAGGCATATCACGTCGCTCAGGAGCATTCGTACGTGGCACGCATGTGGGCCCTGCGCAGGCCCGATTTTCTCGTCGTTCTAGACTGTTCCTACGAGACCAGCCTAAAGAGAAGGGCCGTGCCCTGGGGCGTGGCATACATGGAGGAACAGAGGCGAAGGCTGGAAGACGCCAGAGTGCACTGCGACCTGTATCTGAACACGGACGACATGGGCCCCGGAGAGGTTGTGGACGCAGTCGTGGCGGCCGTGCATAAGGCCCAAATAGGAGGCAGCATGATGCCGATCGTGAATCTCGACGTTGTTAAGAAAGTACCCGAGATAGAGATATACATAAACAAGGGTAACGACCACCTGGGGGCCATCGGATACACGGAACACGGTCCTCGTCACGCCAACCTGGTCGCGAATATCGCTCACAACGTCCTCGCGAGACTCGGATTCCCGCAGCGCGAAGCGGAGTTGGCCGCCATCGCCGGGTATCTGCACGACATCGGCAACATAATCAGCAGGGTGGGACACGGCCAGGCGGGAGCGACCATGGCGTTCACAGTATTGAGGGAACTGGGGATGCCTCACGACGAGATCGCTGTTGTTATGGGCGCGATCGGGAGCCACGATCCAGAGGAGTCGGGACACCCGGTGAACAACGTGTCCGCGGCGCTTATCCTGGGCGACAAGTCGGACGTGCACAGGACCAGGGTGCGCAATCCGGATCAGGCGGCGTTCGACATCCACGATAGGGTGAATTATGCGGTCGAGCACTCGTTCCTGAGGGTGGACGACAGGGGAAAGACCATCACACTTGAATTGAAGATCGACACCAAGATATCTCCCGTTATGGACTACTTCGAGATATTCCTGACAAGGATGGTTATGTGCAGGAGGGCGGCATCATTCCTGGGGTGCGACTTCGGCCTCGCCATAAACGACGTCCGCCTCCTCTGAAGGTTCCACTCCGCCGACCGACATCTATCAGCGGCGCTTGGGCTGGTTCGTTGACAAGCCGCAGTTACGGTGGGTATAATCCAGGAGGATATTACGGGACCAGGCTATTGAGGGGGCAATCTGATGGCCGGCTCTATTAGAACCATTCTGATCATAGTGATCGGCGGCGCGGTGGCTTGCGCGTACTTGTACTTTCTAAGCCGTCTAGGAGTCAAGGCGAGGGCGAGGGCGTCTCTCGCTACCGTACTAATCGTGGGCGTCGCCGGGGGCTACTACGTAACGGCCCTGAATCCACTCGTGGAGCATCTACCCAGGGGACTCGACCTCGCCGGTGGAGTTCACGTGGTGCTAGAGGCCGTTGCGACGCCGGAGGTACCTGTCACCGACGCCGCCATGATCGGGGCGATGGACATAATCCAGCGCCGCGTGGACGCGCTCGGGGTAAAGGAACCGTACATCCAGAGGTCCGGCAACAGGATTATCGTCGAGCTCGCGGGGGTCGACGATCCAAACAAGGCGATAGACGTTATCGGCAAGACAGCGCTACTCGAGTTCATCGACGAACAGGGTAACATCGTCGTCACCGGGAAGGATCTCAAGAAGGCGGATGTGGGTACTCGCGGCACCGAGGAGGCCGTGGTCCTGCTCGAGTTCAACGCCGAGGGCGCGAAGAAGTTCGCGGAAGCCACCGCGAACAACGTCGGCAAGCATATTTTGATCCTTCTGGATAAGCAGACGATCTCGGCCCCGGTCGTCAACGAAGCGATACCAAACGGGCGGGCGGAGATAAGCGGTTACGAGTCCGTCGAATCCGCGTACCGCCTGGCGATCCAGCTGAACTCGGGCGCGCTGCCGGTGGCCCTGGAAGTGGTCGAAAACAGGTCCGTCAGCGCAACTCTGGGTCAGGATTCTATCTCGCAGTCGAAGACGGCCGCCATCGTGGGGATCGCCGCTGTCGCCGTATACATGCTGCTCTACTACAGGTTCCCCGGCCTAATCGCTGATATTGCGCTCGCGTTTTACATTTTCATAACCCTCGGCGTGTTAGCGCTTCTCCGGGCGACGATTACCTTGCCGGGCATCGCCGGCATCATCCTGTCTGTCGGCATGGCGGTGGACGCCAACGTCATCATATTCGAGAGGTGCAAAGAGGAACTCCGGTCGGGCCAGACGCCGAGGTCGGCGATAGTCAACGGCTTCAAGAACGCTCTAAGAGCGATCGTCGATTCGAACGTCACGACACTGATATCCGCCGGCGTCCTCATGTGGCTGGGTTCGGGTCCCATCAGGGGGTTTGCGGTCACTCTATCCGTCGGCGTTCTGTCGAGCATGTTCACCGCTATCATTTTGACCAGGTTCCTTCTCCTTGCAGTGGTTAATTCGGGCGTCTACCGTGGCCGCAAGATCTTCTTCGGCTACTGACGCCCATTCTTGGGAGGCTTGCCGCATGTTCGACTACGTGGGTCGTCACAGAATATGGTTTTCCGCTTCCGCCGCAGTGATCCTGGTGGGGTTGGTATTCCTGGCTATACCCGGCGTCGGGCTGAGGCTCGGGATCGACTTCACGGGCGGCACTCTGGCGGAGCTAAGGTTCGACGGGCAGCCATCGACGGGCCAAATCCGCGAGGTTCTCGACGCCAAAGGCCTGGGCGGGAGCATTGTTCAGAAGGTTGGAACGGACGGTCATGGGGCGCTCATCAGGACCAGGGCATTGTCCGCGGGACAAAGGGCCGAGATGTTCGAGTCGATGGAGAAATCCCTTGGCGCATATAAGGTCATGCGGCTCGAGGAAGTCAACGGGGTCATCGGCAAGGAGCTCACCAGGAAGGCCCTGCTGGCCCTCGTCGTGGCAAACCTGGGGATGGTTGCCTACATCAGCCTGAGATTCGAGTTCAAGTTCGCGATAGCCGCGGTGGTGGCCCTGATCCACGACGTGCTTGTTACCCTCGGCTGCCTGGCCATGATAGGCCTGGAAGTGAACGGGCCGTTCGTGGCCGCGATCCTTACGGTCGTCGGCTACTCGATCAACGACACAATCGTCGTTTACGACAGGATACGCGAAAACCTCAAATCAGCCGGGAAGAAACAACTGTCCGAGACAGTCAACAGGAGCATAGCCGAAACCCTGACAAGATCGATAAACACGTCTCTAACCACCCTTCTTGCGGTCGTCGCCGTCCTGGTGTTCGGCGGTCAGACGATAAGGGAGTTCGCTGTCACATTGCTCATCGGAATCACAGCGGGAACTTATTCCTCCATTTTCATTGCCAGCCCGCTCTGGGTCCTGTGGAAGAATAAGGAACGGGGCGCGAAGGCGCGCCCGAGAGCGGCCTGATGAGTGTGTAACGCCAGCGTAAGGTGGGTACAATAGCATATTTTTCGCCTGGCGGGGCCTCGAAAACGGCCCCGCGTTCATGTCATTTACCCCCTCCAAAATGAGCAGACTAGGTTCACGATGGGCTGTTGGGCCAGTCGTGACAGGAGGAGTGTGAATGAAGCCACTTGCCGGCCTCGTCAGGCACGAAGGAAACGAATGCCTGTTCAAGGCCATAGAAATGTCCATCGCCTCGGCGGCGAGCGGTGTCCCGCTCCACGTCCACGTCGAAGGACTTCGCGGTACCGGCAAGACGACGATACTTCGCTCGGCAAGGGGGGTATTCCCCAGCATCGTTAGGATCAAGGGATGCCTCTACAACTGCGATCCCGAGAAGCCGCATTGCCCCGAACACTTCCGGCTGACGCGGGCGGAGATCGGGGCCATAGGCACGGAGGAGATCCCGATGCCGTTTCTCGAGATTTCGCATTCGGCCAAGGTGGGGACCGTGGTGGGGAGCATAGACCTGAAACGAATCACGGATAGGACGTCCCCTCGGGCCGCTCTCCTCCCTGGGACGATACCTCAGGCGCACCGCGGGGTCATCTTCGTTGACGAAATTAACAGGCTCGCGGAGACATCTCCCGAATTGGCCGACATACTGTTGGGCGTGATGGGAACAAAGCCCGGCAGCGTTCAAATCGAGGAAACGGGCCTGCCGGTGGTGGAGCTCCCGGTCAGGGTCTCCGTGTGGGCCGCGTCCAACCCAGATGAGGAACCCGGCCCGCTGGAGGACATAAGGAGGCAACTTGCGGACAGGTTCGACCTGGTGGCGAATGTCTCGAGGCCGACGAGCGCGCAGGTGGTCAAGAGCATATTCTCCGGCTCGCTGTCGCGGGAGGAACCTGTCAAAAGCTCCGGCGCGCTGTCCGACGCCGCGGCCCTCATCGAAACTGTCGGGATCCCGTCTCACCTCCAGGAGATAATCGCCGGTCTGTACGTGGACTTTGCCCTGGAGAGCCTCAGAGCCGTTGAGGCTCTCCAGCACGGTTCCAGGGTGGTCGCCGCCCTCGATCGAAGGATGGAGGCGGAGCTCGATGACCTGATAGGCGTCGTGCCCCTCGCGCTTCGGCACCGGGTCAGCGTTTCCACAATGGCGCAGATCCTGAAGTACCTTACGGAACGTTCGGCTGCGAGAGAGCCTTCGAGATTCCGCCCGGCCCCTCCGAACGGCGGAGATAATGCGGCTGCCGCGGGGGGTAGCGAGCGGAATGGTGCGGGGGCTACCGCTCAGGATGGACAGGGCTCGATGGACCGCCTGTTCGCCAGGTTGAGAGATACACTCACTGGTCGCTCATCGGCTCAGCAGAACCATGGCGGCACCTCGGGGAGGGGCCGCCCCGGGGCGAGGCAGGGTGCCGGGTCGTCCCTGGGGGCCGGTTCCGGGAATGGCGACGCGGGCGGGGGCGGGAATGGCGGCGCGGGCGGGAGCAGCGGTGGTGGCGGCGGCTCGTGGGCGAATCCCATGGACGTGCAGGTATTCGCGCCGAGGGCGAGGGCCACCCCGATCGTCCAACTGTCCATCCGCGAGATGGTGAGAACAGGGGAGGACCTCCGTTGATCGGTGGAGATGTGGAGATCCTGGGAAATTATCTCGCCTCCATATTTCACCGCGATAACGGCGCGCGCGTCGGCGAGACCGCGATAGCCTCACGTAAGGTTCACGCGGTGGATCCATCCGCTCCCGAGGAGATACGCGTCATCACCAACGCGGACGCGGGCGAGATATTCTACAGGAGGCGCGGGCAGGGAGAAGTCGTTCACCTCGACGTATTCCATGAGGTCGCCGAGGTCAATCACTGTCTTGTGGCAAGCGCGATCCGAGACGTGCTCGACGCCGACCCTCGGGGGCGGCTCATCGCCGATTATGTGGACGTACAGACGGCGACCGGCGGGGGACGGGTGACGGGCTCGCTGAGCTACGGCGACAAGCCATCCCTGCGCAGGGCTCACTTGAACCACGTACACGTAGCCGTCCTGCTGGACGATGCCTCCCTTCCGCTGGTATTCGGCATAGTGGCGGCAGTCGAGTCGGAGGTGCAGGCGCAAGGGTTTGAGATCCGGAAGATAGAGAGACTCGCCCATGATAAAGGCGGTAAGAAAGGGCAATCTGACATGTCGCCGTACCAGGCGTTCACCGATTCGATGCTTCAGGGGGACGCGCGGGGGACCGGCAATGGCCCGTACGAGCAGCAATCGGACCTCCAGAGGGCCATGGAGCTGTCGGATGACTTCGGGAGCGTCGAGGAAGTGGCCGAAGTGCTCGATTACCTGGCGGAGGACTCCGACCTCCACCGCCTGATAACGGCGCTCGCCCAGAAGAGCGCGAGCCCGTCGGAGCTCATAGACATCCTTGTGAACAAGGGGTTGGTCAGGCGAGACGGCTGGAAGGCCGTGTTGACGCCGGATGGGTGGAGGCTCCGGAATTTCTTCCGACTGCACCGCCGCGAGATAGAGATGCATTTCCGGCGGCTGATTCGGCGGATTCCGGCCATATCCGCCCCCACGGACAGGATAACCTACACTAACAGGCCATCCAGGAAATCGGGGGGCAGGGTCAAGAAACGACTTGCGCCGCCGGAGAAGGACGAGTGGCTGTCCGATCTGGCTCTTCCGGAGACGATCCAGAATGCGTGCAAAAACAGCCTTGCCGCGTCTGGTCCGGGGGGATTCCGCATTTCGATATCCCCGGACGATGTCGTGTTGGAGAAGCGCCTCAGGTCCAATCCGGTGGATATATGCCTGCTTATCGACGCGAGCGCCAGCATGGCTGGTAGGCGTATTCAGGCGGCGAAGTACCTCGCACGTCACCTGCTGCTCTCCACCAGAGACAAAGTGGCCGTGGTGGTATTTCAGGAGTCCGCAGTGAAGGTACACATCCCGTACACCCGCGCCTACCAGAAGATCGAGAACGGCGTCATGCGAATCCAGCCTCTCGGTCTGACGCCCCTGGCCGAGGGGATGATCGGGTGCCTCGAATACATCAGGGCGTCGAGAGTGAAGAACCCTCTGATGTTACTGATCACGGACGGGATTCCCACAGTGCCGAAGTGGACGCTCAATCCCATCGATGATGCTCTCCATGCGGCCTCCGGAATTCCCCAGGCGAAAGTGAGGTTCGGATGTATCGGTCTCGAGCCCAACAAGTCGTTTCTGGAGGGGCTGGTCAACAGGGCGGGAGGCACCCTGTACATCGTGGAAGAACTCGACAAGGACGCGCTGGCCACAATCGCTCACCGCGAGAGATCCAGGGTGTCGGTCACCGGCGACTGATGGCGACCGGCCGATGACGCGCGACTCGCGACGCGTCGCCCACGATACGTCGTCACTCACGATACGTCATCCACTATACGTCGTCCTTCACGATATGCGACTCGCGACGCGTCGCCCCGCCTACGTCGTGACTCAAGAGGCATGACTCACGACATGCCCCCCTGACGAGCGTTCCATAACGACTGTCCAATAACCACTGTTGAGCCGCCGTGTTTTGGTGGACGTAAAAGGAGTTGGGAACCAACGCAAAGAACTACCGGAGGGGCTTGAGTTGGCTCCTTTTTATGTTAATATCATTGGGTGGTGTTAATATGCGCCTGATTATCGGATTCCTGTTCGCGCTAACGGTAGCCCTCTTTGCGGTACAGAACTCGACAATGGTCTCGGTGCGCGTTCTCGCGTGGATGGTGGAAACATCGCTCGTGCTGGTCATCATCGGTTCCGCTGCCCTCGGAGCGCTGTCCGCGACCCTCCTGGGACTCCCGAGCGCGATCAGGTTGAGGCTTAAAGTCAGGGAATACGAGGGGAAACTCAAGCGGATGGAGGCCGAAGTCAAGGAGTTGAAGGATGCCAACGCTTCTGACGCCGCCCATACGGATAACGCGCCACCTGATATGGCTCAACAGGACATGGCTAAGCCTGATGGGATTCAAGTCAAAGGAGCGGGCCGCGATGGAACTGGAACGTAAACTGCGCGTAGTGCCCGGAACCTGGGTGAGTATGATATCATCTTGGCTTTGAGACTGCCGTCATGAACCATCATGGCTCATCAATAATGACGCATCAATGATGACTCATCAATCATGGCTAAATCATGACCCAATCATGATTCGATCATAGTATGGAGAAAAGTATGGATGAAACCCGGAGCAGAATCCCGCTTCCAGTCCTGCCAGAAATGACCCCGGGAAGGAGGTGCTGGAATGACCATTGAGGATCTATTGGCGAAGGTCAAGTCATATTCTCGCGACGACTCCTTCGAACTGGTCGAAAGGGCGTACCGATTCAGCGCCGACGCCCACCAGGGGATGAAGCGACAATCGGGCGAGGACTACATCCAGCACCCCCTATCCGTGGCGGGCATCCTGTCCGGTATGGAAATGGACCAGGTCACCATCGCCGCGGCGCTCCTGCACGACGTGGTGGAGGATACGGGGGTCCCGCTCGCCGATATCGAGCGCGAGTTTGGCAAGGAAATCGCGCTCCTTGTCGATGGTGTTACCAAGCTCGGCCGGATCGAATTCAAATCGCCCGTGGAACGCAAGGTGGAGAACCTTCGCAAGATGTTCCTCGCCATGGCGGACGACCTCAGGGTGATAATAATCAAACTGGCGGACCGCCTGCACAACATGAGGACGCTCACGGCGCTGCCCCCGGAGAAGAGGAAGAGGGTGGCCGACGAGACCCTCGAGATATTCGCCCCGCTGGCTCACAGGCTGGGTATCTGGAGGTTCAAGTGGGAGCTGGAGGATCTGGCGTTTAAGTATAGGCAACCCGACGAATACGACGACCTCGCCGAGAAGATATCGAAGCAGAGGAGCGAGCGCGAGGCATACACGAGCGCGGTTATTAAAGAGGTTCAGGCGAAGCTCAAGGATGTCGCCATTCAGGCGGAGGTACAGGGGCGCGCCAAACACCTGTATAGCATCTGGAAGAAGATGACCGACGAGGGCAAGGACCTTTCGCAGATATACGACCTCATAGCCGTCAGGGTGATCGTGGACACCGTGCGCGAGTGCTATGACATTCTAGGCATAGTGCATACGCTCTGGAAACCGATACCGGGCAGATTCAAGGACTACATCGCGATGCCGAAAGCCAACATGTACCAGTCGCTCCACACGACCTTGATGGGGCCCGAGGGAGAGCCGTTCGAGATACAGATAAGGACCTGGCAGATGCACAGGACCGCCGAGTACGGTATCGCGGCGCACTGGACCTACAAAGAGGGAGTATCGAAGTTAGATAAGGACTACCAGGAGAAGCTCGCCTGGCTCCGGCAACTCCTCGAGTGGCAGAGGGAGCTTGGAGACGCCAGCGAGTTCATGGAGTCCCTCAAGATAGACCTGTTCGATGACGAGGTCTTCGTATTCACGCCGAAGGGAGACGTCATCGATCTGCCCGCGGATTCGACCCCCATTGATTACGCCTACCAGATCCACACTGATGTGGGGCACCGGTGCATCGGGGCGAAGATTAACAGCAGAATCGTCCCCCTCGACTACCGGCTTAAGAACGGC
>JAHDPS010000293.1 GCA_018434225.1 Bacillota bacterium | reverse complement strand
TGGGTTTTCTGGTATGTTATAGTCAGGATGTCGAATTGTGTAGAAGCGAGGTGAATCTGTTATGATGAAGTCCACCGGTATCGTACGGAAAGTTGACGAACTTGGCCGCGTCGTGATCCCAATTGAACTGCGCCGTACCATGGACATAGAGGAGAGGGATTCGCTGGAGATATACACCGACGGCGATAAGATCATCCTCAGAAAGTATGAGCCGGCGTGCGTATTCTGCGGAAACGCGCAGAACGTCGAACACTTCAAGGGTAAGAACGTATGCCGCAGTTGCCTTGCTCAGATGTCCGCCAAAGTCGTGTGACGGCATCGCGGTGATAGGGCGGTGAGGGGGAGGTCTTTGCCTCCCCTGCAGCATTTTACTACAGGGTCGAACCGCATTTGGGCCGCAACACTCGTCCCTTCTTCGTTCCCAGGTGTACCCCATTCCTTATAGTCACGTGCCCGTTGACTATTACGCATTCGACACCATCCGGATACTGAAGTGGTTTCTGGAACGTTGCGGTGTCGATTATTCGGCCGGGGTGGATCACAACGATGTCGGCCGCGCACCCCTTTTTCAAGATCCCCCTATCGCGCAGGCCCAACCTGGTCGCCGGCAATGATGTCATTTTGCGTACGGCGCTTTCCACCGGTATGACCTGTTCGCGGATGGCATACCTTCCGAGCACCCTCGGGAACGTCCCGTAGTTCCTCGGATGGGGTCTCCCAACGCCCAGCGCCCCGGAGGGCGCGAGCGCGCTCCCATCGCTTCCCACCATAACGAACTGGCTCGCCATCACCTCTCGAACATCCGTCTCGCTGATGCTGAACCTGATCATCTCCGCCGCCATACGCTCCTCCAGGAGTATTCCCGTCAACGCGACCGACGGCTTGATCCCTCGCAGGCGGGCGATATCGACTATGAATTTCCCCTCCAGGTCCCGGTTTTCGCCGCCGGCTACGGAGGAGACGCATATCTCCTCCCATCCCCCGATCTCCCCCTCCCTGGCTTCAACCTCCGCCTCTATCCTAGCCCTGACCGCAGGGTCTCGAAGCCGGGCGATTGCCGCCTCCCGGCCGCCCGCGTGTGCCCACGATGGGAGGACCGCCCCCAGCGAGGTCGAGGAGGCTGTATATGGATACTGGTCGGCCGCCACGTCGATGCCGTCCCCACGGGCTTTCTCGATAGTGCGAAGGACTCCGCCGACCGCACCCCAATTCGGCCTGCCGGCCGCCTTGAGGTGAGAGATTTGAACGCCCGCGCCGGATTCGCGCCCTATGCGGATCGCCTCAGCGACCGCATCCGCGAGGCGCTCCCTTTCGCCCCTTATGTGAGTGGCGTAGAATCCACCCATCTCAGCGGCGGCCCTCGCGAGTTCCACTAGCTCCCCCGTGGTCGAATATACCCCCGGCGAGTAAATGAGCCCGCTGGAAATCCCCGCAAAGCCTTCGTCCAAGGCCCGCCTCATCAGGTACTTCATCTCTTCCATCTGGGCGGAGTCCGGTTGCGCCATTTCGTAACCCATAACCGCGGACCTGATCGCCCCATGGCCTATTAGGGCGACGACGTTCACCGAAGGCGCCGCGGCGTCGACCGCCGACAGGTATTCGCCCGGCGAATTCCACGCTAGGTCGATCCCCAGATCGTAATCGTCCAGATCCCTCATGATGTTGGCGCGGTTCTTCTCCGACTGCGGCACCAGGGAATAGCCGCAATTGCCGACTACTTCAGTAGTGACTCCCTGGTGGATCTTGCTCTCGGCAAGGGAGTTAATGAGCAGGGTCTTATCGGAGTGCGAATGAATATCAATGAATCCCGGGCATACCAGGCGCCCGGAGGCATTGATCCGGATGGCGTCACCGGAGACTGGGCGACCGCACCCTGTTTCCGCGCAGCGCGGGGCGAGCGTCTCTTCGACCGCCGCTATCACGCCATCCGATATATACACGTCTCCATCGAATGGCGGCCGCCCGGTCCCGTCCACAACCCGGCCTCCCATTATCGCAATATCGTGCCTGGTCACGTCACTTCCCCCCTCCGGTCATCCTAGATCCTTCTTCAGATCCTTCTTCAACCGCTCCAGCTCCGCGTATAGGGCGCGTTTGGTCATCCCCGATTCCTTCGCCACCGCCTTGATGGCCTCCATGCGGGAGACCCCGGAATCCTCGAGCCGCTTCACCGACCCGGCGAGGTCGGCGCGAGCCACGCCGCGGACACGAGCCACGTCGCGGCCGCAGGCCGTGTCGCCCAATCCGCCACCGGAGTTCGCCCCTTCTTCAGGCACCGCGTCGCCGGCCGCGCCGGACACGACTATGACGAATTCGCCCAGCGGGGATGGCCCCAGGGCCGCGGCAGCATCGAGGGCCGGAGCGCGAATTATCTCCTCATGAATCTTAGTGAGCTCGCGCGCGATCGCCACCACTCTCGGCCCGAGCGTTTCCGCTACTTCTTCAAGGGTCCTTCGCACCCTCCTGGGGGATTCGTATATGACCGCAGGACGGGGATCCCCCGCGAGGCGCCTCAGCACCTCGAGCCGCCGCGCCCGTGCCCGCGGCAGAAAGCCCTCGAAGACAAACCCCTTATCGCACAGGCCGGAACTCACCAGCGCGGTGATGGCCGCCGTGGGGCCCGGTACGGGTGTCACCCTGAGCCCCCTGTCCAAACACTGGGACACGAGTTCGCGGCCCGGATCCGATAGGCCCGGCATGCCGGCATCGGAGACGACAGCCACGCTCTTCCCGGCCGCAAGCATCCCCATGATCCTCTCGCCCGAGGAATCCTTGTTATACTCATGATACGAGATGATCCTTTTGTGTATCCCGAAATGCGCACACAAGGCCCTAGTGCGCCGCGTGTCCTCCGCGGCGATCGCGTCCACTTCTCCCAACACCCGTATCGCCCGGAGCGTCATATCCTCCAGGTTGCCTATCGGTGTGCCGACGAGGAACAACGTACCGGCGGTCATCCGTATATCCCCCTCATGGTCGCGGAGTACCCGCCATCCTGGTCGTATACGTAGAGAGGCGGCATGCCCATGAGGCCCGGATGCCCTCCCTTGAGGGCCTCTATCAGGAACAGGCCTGGCGCCGCCCCTGGTCTCGGGTGGACCATCATGAGTCTCTTCGGTTCCAAACCGCGCGACCTCATCTCGATTATTACGTCCGCAAGGCGCTCCGTCCGGTGCACCATGAATAGGCCCCCGCCGTTCTTGAGCAGGTCCGACGCCGCCCGGACCACGTCCTCGAGAGTGCATGCGATCTCGTGCCGCGCGATGGCCATCACAGGGTTCGGGTTCCGCGCCCCCGAGCCGCCCCTCATATAGGGGGGATTCGACACCACGACGTCGGCCTGCTCCCTTCCAACGAGCGAGTCCGCCCGCAGCAGATCCCCTTCGATTATCTCCACGCGGCCCGCAAGGCCGTTGAGTTCGACGCTCCTCTTGGCCATGCAGGCGAGATCCGGCTGGATCTCGATGCCCACGATCCTCGCGGCGGGAACCAAAGTCGATAGGAGTATAGCGATAACGCCGTTGCCCGCGCCCAACTCCACCACCAGATCGCCGCGGCCGGCGCGCACGAAGTGCGCCAGGAGGACCGAATCCAGCCCGAACGAATACGCGGAGCGGCTCTGGATGATTCTCAGGCCGCTCCGCATCAGATCATCCAGCCGCTCACCCTCTCTGAGGGGTGTCTCCGTTTTCATCCTTCCTCTTGACCTCGATTTCCTCTACGGGGAATTCCGTCGCCGACTTGCCATCGAGTTCGACCGTCACCGTGCCCTTCAGCAGGTTGACGGCGACGATCTTCCCGTCCCCCTCGATGGTCGACACCCTGGCCCCCACCTCGGGGAGCGAGGCTTTCATGTCACCATAGTGCTCGCATTCGTACCTTAGGCAGCACATCAGCCGGCCGCACAACCCCGATATCTTGGCGGGATTCAGCGAGAGATTCTGCTCCTTGGCCATCTTTATGGAGACCGGCTGGAACTCGCCGAGAAACGTGCAGCAACACACGGACCTACCGCACGGACCGATCCCGCCCAGCATCTTGGTCTCGTCGCGCACCCCGATCTGGCGCAGCTCGATCCGGGTCCTGAAGTG
>JAHDPS010000322.1 GCA_018434225.1 Bacillota bacterium | reverse complement strand
TGGTGGGTGACACGTGATTTCGGGAGGGATTCGCGTGACACCGGTTATAGTCCTGGCCGTAGTTGCGGGTTTTGGCGCGTTGTCCGTGAGGGCGAGAGCGAGTCAGATCAGCAGGACCAGTGAACTGCGAGACGCCGGCGGAATCGAGCCGGCCCCGTCCCACCTCTCGAAGGCGCTCCAGGAGATGCTGGCTACCGCCGCCGGCATATACGTTGCGCTCTCCGCCATCTCCGCCTTCCTCAAGATCCAGTTGCCCGAGATTCCATTGATGAGCGGATTTTCCGTGGACCCTGTGCCGGCGCTGGCCGTCCTGCTCGCCATAGTCCAGCCCGTCTTCGGGAGATCCTAGAGCATCGATCGGGAGCGGCGCGGCCCGCGCCTCCGGTCGAATAGGTGGCCGCTTCCTGGGCAGATTATACGCAGTAAGCAACTGTTGGGAGGCGGTGTGATGGAAAAGACTGTAATTGGGCTTTTCAAGTCCCGGTCGCAGGCCGACAAGTGCGTTGACGAGTTCAAGACGAAGGATATCTCGGAAAGGGAGATCAGCGTGGTCACCCGCGAGGATAGGGCGGGCGGAGGATCTCCGGGCGCCGGCGGGATGGGCGGCTCCCTAAGATCGGGCGTCACGACGGGCGGCGCCGTGGGGGGACTGGCCGGGCTTCTGGCCGGAGTTGGAGCGCTTGCGGTGCCGGGGATAGGGCCGATCGTAGCGGCTGGGCCGATCGCGGCCGGTCTCACGGGGGCTTTGACGGGCGGGATCGCCGGCGGCCTGTTGGACCTGGGAATCCCGCAGGAACGAGGGAGGTTCTATGAAGGCCGCGTCAAAGAGGGAGACATCGTAGTGGCGGTGAGGTCCGAAGAGAAGAAAGTCGATGAGGCTGCGCAGATATTGAGGCGAAATGGGGCTTCTGACGTAGAAACTCATTGAACGTGCCCCATTAATCGAACGGATGGACGTAATATGGGGGTGCGGTTCCCCGAAACCGCACCCCTCTTCATTGAATATACTGGGGTACCGGGTTATACTGGCAGTCAAAGAAGATGGGCTGCGATAAAGCCGACCTCCCTGGAATTCGATCCCGAGATTATTCTGGATACAGTGATCGCCGCATTGAGGGGTGAGCAGGCACAACCTATGCTGATACAGAAATAGAAGCGTGAGTGGCAGAAGGTAGCGGAAGTGACTGGGAGGAGATATCCGTTATGGCAGGATACAAGGTCGCGGTCGTGGGGGCGACCGGGGCGGTTGGCAGGACGGTCGTCAGGGTCCTGCGGGAACGAGAGTTTCCCATTTCGGAGTTGAGGCTGTTCGCAACCAGCCGATCGGCCGGGAGCACCGTTCAGTACGGCGACGTCCAGGTGGAAGTCATGGAGATGAAGATGGGGGATATCGCGGGGGCGGATTTCGCCTTCTTCTGCGCCACGGGGGACGTCAGCAAGGAATTCGCCCCCGGGCTCGCGTCGTCGGGGACGGTGGTGATAGATAAGTCGAGCTTTTTCAGAATGTCCCCGTCGGTGCCGCTGGTTGTGCCCGAGGTCAACCGGCATCAGCTGGCCGGCCAGAGGGGGATCGTCGCCAGCCCCAATTGTTCGACCATTCAGCTCGTTGTGGCCATGAAGCCCATTCACGAAATGTCCAGGATAAAGAGGCTGGTAGTGTCGAGTTATCAGTCCGTGTCGGGGACCGGCCTCGACGCAATCGAGGAGCTCATATCGCAGTCAAAGACGTCACTGGATGGCGGGATTGTCTCGCCGCGGGTGTACCCGAGGCAAATTGCGTTCAACGTGCTGCCTCACATCGACTCCTTCGACCCATCCGGATACACCGGCGAAGAGATGAAGATGGTCAACGAAACGCGGAAGATCTTCGATGAGCCCGGAATGAGGATCACCGCGACGACAGTCCGAGTGCCAGTCATCCATTGCCACTCGGAGGCGGTCACCGTGGAAACCGAGGCGCCGCTGGATCTGGATGGTGTTCTCGACAGCCTGGGAAGTGCGGCGGGCGTCGTGCTCGCCCGGGAGCCGGGCTCGTATCACACCGCCGTCGAGTGCTCCGGCCGCGACGAGGTGTTCGTTTCCAGGGTGAGAAAAGACCTCGCCTTCGACAATGGGATCAGCATGTGGGTAGTGGCGGACAATCTCAGGAAGGGTGCCGCCACGAACGCGGTGCAGATCGCGGAATGCCTTGCTGGGAGCTGAATCTGGAGGATTGACGATGAGATTGGGAAGTATCATTGTTCAGAAGTTCGGAGGCACCTCGGTATCCACTCCGCAGTACCGCGAGATGGTGGCGGATAAGGTGGCGGGCGCCGTCGAAGAGGGCTTCTCGCCCGTAGTGGTGGTCTCGGCCATGGGGAGGAAAGGCGATCCTTACGCCACCGACACGCTCATCAACCTTGCGAGGGGCGTGTATCCTGACACGTCGCCGAGAGAGATGGACCTACTCATCTCGTGCGGCGAGATAATATCCGCTGTTGTTGTCGCCAATACCCTCAAGAAGCGCGGGCTCGACGCAATGGTGCTCACAGGGGGCCAGGCGGGGATAATCACGGATACCGAGTTCAATAACGCCATGATCTTGAGGGTCGAGCCGGATCACCTGGTCCGCCACCTGAACGAAGGCAAGATCGTGGTAGTAGCCGGATTCCAGGGAGTCACGGCGAACGGAGACATCACGACGCTGGGCAGGGGCGGAAGCGACACGACCGCCGCCGCTCTCGGCGCGACCCTGGAGGCGTCCAGGGTGGATATATACACCGACGTGGACGGGGTGAAGACGGCCGACCCAAAGCTTGTGCCCGGCGCGCGTACGATCGGGAGGATGACTTACGATGAAGTCACCGAAATGGCCGTGCAAGGGGCCACGGTGGTGCATCCCCGGGCAGTGGAGATCTGCGCCAGGGCAAGTGTGCCCCTTCGCATAAGGTCGACGTTCGCGGAGTCGGCCGGCACCCTCGTGGCGAGCGCGCCCGCCAAGGGAGGGGCGTGGCCGGAGATCGGCGCTTCACGGCCGGTGACCGCTCTTGCCCACATCGCCCCGGTTGTCCAGTTCAGGTTGGGGATCGAGGGCGAATGGGCGTCGGGTCAGGGAATCTTGAGATTGTTCACGACACTTTCCGGCGTGGGCGTGAGCGTTGACATGATCTCGGTGACCCCGTACGAGAGGACGTTCACGGTCGCGGAGACGGCGTGGGAGAGGGCGCTGGCGGCGTTGCGCTCCGTCGGGCTCGAACCGGAAGTGCGGCGGGACTGCGCGAAGATATCCGTGATAGGCCACGGAATGTCGGGAAGACCGGGAGTCATGGCCAGGGTCGCCGAGGCCATGGCCTGTGTAGGGGCGGAGATAATCCAGACGGCTGACTCGCACATGACCATCTCGTGCCTTGTGCCTTCCGGGCAACTCGAGGGCGCGGCAAGGGCCCTGCACGACAAATTCGAGCTGGGAGGGGATCTTGCGTAATGAAGTTCGGTAGGCTTTTGACGGCGATGGTCACCCCGTTAGACGGCAAATTGGAGGTTGACTACGGGCGCGCGGCTGAATTGGCGAAGAGGCTCGTGGATTCGGGATCCGAAGGTATCGTCGTCGGCGGCACCACGGGGGAATCACCCACGCTCAGCGCGGAAGAGAAGATAGACCTCGTCCGTGCGGTAGTCGAAGCAGTCGGGAACAGGGCGCAGGTCATAGCGGGAACCGGCTCGAACTCCACAGCGGCCACCATAGAACTGACGCGCAAGATGGTTGACACGGGCGCTCACGGGGTAATGGTCGTCGCTCCGTACTACAACAAACCCTCACAGGAGGGGCTCTACAGGCATTTCGTGGCCATTGCCGACTCGACAGACCTTCCCGTGATGCTTTACAACGTCCCGGGGAGGACATCCGTCAATATTTCGGCGGCGACATCCCTCAGGCTTGCTGAAAAGGCCAACATTGTCGCCCTGAAGGAGGCCAGCGGCATCCTCGACCAGGTGGGCGAGATTATCGCGAAAGCGCCCGAGGGGTTCGCAGTGTACAGCGGCGATGACTCGGCGACGCTCCCACTGATGTCGATCGGCGCTGTGGGCGTCGTGAGCGTTGCGGCTCACGTGGTGGGCCGACGGATGAGGGACATGATAGAGTCGTTCGTGAGGGGCGACGTGGAAAGGGCGAAGAACCTGCATCTTTCACTGTTGCCGATCTTCAAGACCCTGTTCATTGTGACGAATCCCGTGCCAGTAAAGGCGGCGCTCGCTATGGCTGGATTCAGCGTGGGCGGCGTGAGACAGCCCCTCTGGCCGATGGATGAGAAGGAAGAGCGGATCCTCAGGGATTGCATGGAGTCGTCCGGATTGTTGGCCTAGCGGTGCGCGTAGTGTTCGCGAATACGCGCTCGATGCGGCATCGAGCGCCTGCGGCTAAAAGCGGGCCGGGCGAGATGCCGTGTTGTTTTATTGGGAGAGTCTGGACGGGCGGCTGCTTGTACCGGCTACACGTTGTAGTATAATTAGGTTTAGTTGCCGCGATCAAGTGTTAAGAGGTGCTTTAATGAGAAGACGCAACACAAGCACGGTAAGCATGATCGCCCTGGGCGGGCTCGGTGAAATAGGCAAGAACATGATGGCCCTGAGATACCGTAATGAGATCATAGTGATCGACTGTGGGCTGTCGTTTCCCGAGGAGGAGATGCTCGGAGTTGACATCGTCATACCGGACATCACGTATCTGCTGGAAAATAGGGAGATGGTCAAGGCTATAGTCTTGACCCACGGCCACGAGGATCACGTGGGATCGCTGCCGTACGTTTTGAAGCAGCTCCCCGTTCCGGTGTACGGCACCAGGTTGACGCTCGGGCTCGTGAAGAGGAAGCTGCACGAACATAATATGGATAATGCCGACCTCAGGGAGATTCAGGTCAAACAGACTCTGAGCATCGGCAGGTTCAAGATAGAGTTCTTCAGGGTCAATCACAGCATCGCGGATTGCGTTGGAGTCGCTGTTCACACGCCAGTAGGCACAATCGTTCATAGCGGAGACTTCAAGTTCGATCAGACCCCCGTGGACGGTCAGATGGCTGACTTCCACAGACTCGCGGAGTTGGGCGATGGAGGGGTGCTCGCGCTACTCTCCGATAGCACCAACGCCGACAGACCCGGGTACACCCCGTCGGAAAGGACGGTCGGGAAGACGCTAAGGGAGATCCTGGCCACCGAGAGCTCCAGGATCCTGGTGGCTAGTTTCGCCAGCCACATCCTTCGGATTCAGCAGGTGATAACCACAGCCGCCGAGTTTGGCCGCAAGGTCGCGGTCGTGGGGCGCAGTATGGAGAACGTTGTCGAGGTCGCACTCGAGCTCGGATACCTCGATGTACCCAAGCATACGCTCGTCGACGTCGAGGAAGCCGCTCGGATGGCGCCGGGCAAGGTGGTTATTCTCACAACAGGCAGCCAGGGCGAACCCATGTCGGCCCTGGCCAGGATGTCCACGGCGGACCACAAGAAGATCGACATAATGGCCGGCGACGTCGTGATAATCGCCGCCTCGCCGGTACCCGGGAACGAGACGACCGTGATGCGGACGATCGACAACCTGTTCAGGCGCGGGGCCAGGGTAATATACGAATCCTCCGCAGGCGTCCACGCCTCTGGGCACGCGAGCCAGGAAGAACTCAAACTCATGCTCAACCTCGTGAGACCGAAGTACTTCGTCCCGATACACGGTGAATACCGCCACCTCGTCCATCACTCGGAACTCGCGGAGCACGTGGGGATCCCCAAGGAGAACATCCTGGTAGGAGAGAACGGGAGCGTGTTCGAATTCTCCCGCGACAAGGCCAGGCTGGGTGACAAGGTGTCCTCGGGGAACATAATGGTGGACGGGTTGAGCGTCGGGGACGTCGGCAGCGTCGTGCTGCGCGATAGGAAGCAGCTCGCGGAGGACGGCATCCTTGTCGTCGTCGTCGCGGTGGACAAGGAGACCTGGGAGGTCCTGTCCGGCCCCGACATCGTCTCCAGGGGGTTCGTCTACGTGCGCGAATCGGAGGAACTCATGGAGGACGCGAGGCGCAGTGTCAGGACGACCGTAGACGCGTGCATCACGGCGGGCACTAGGGACTGGACTACGGTCAAGTCGTCTATCAAGGGCGCGCTGTCCACGTTCTTTCACGAACGGGTCGGCAGGCGTCCGGTGATACTGCCGGTGATAATGGAGGTCTAGCGGGAGCTGGCGGGCCACTCTGGATTCACGCAGGTGGCAGCCGGCGACGCCGCTTCGAATTAAGGCACTCACACGGTGTCAGAGACAGGCCATCGGGGGAGACTCCCCGATCCGGCCTGTTTTCTGTTTTTCGCAGCATGGTTCCACGACGCTCGACGCGGAGAGAATACTGTACAAGAAAGCGTAGGAGGGGTCGGGGTGTTCCCGTTCGGTGCTATCAAAAGGGCCTTCAGGAGGCCGTCGCGGCCGGCCGACTTCACCCTGGGAAAAAGGGGCGAGCCCGGGATCCCGGGGGGCGGGGAAGACGTCGTTCAGGGGGAACACGGGGAGAGGAGTCCGTTTCAGAGCGGAACCATCCCTCGCTCACCGTTCGGGGGCATGTCGGAGGCCGAGCGGGAGAATCTCGGGCGCCGGCTAGATAAGTCGTTGCGCGAGAATATCTCCACCATCATGGACATCTTCCACGCTCCGCGCAATTCCGATCTCACTGTGCGCGAGATCGAGATCAACTGGCGGGACGGGCATAGACGCGCGGTTTGCCTGTTCATCGACGGCCTGTCCGATTTAGAGACGATAAGGAGGCATGTACTCGCACCACTCCTCAGTATGGACCCTGATGCCGGGAGGTCGTCAGTGGATCCCAGGTGCCTTGCGAAAAAGGTGCTCTCCGGGACATTCGTGGATTTTGGGGACAGATTTTCGGAGGTGGTGGCCGCTATCGTCGGGGGGGAGACAGTGCTGCTGGTGGACGGAGAGGATTTAGGGGTTATAGTTCAGACCCGTAATCCGGAGCACCGCGCGATCGTCGAATCCCCCGCGGAGGCAGTTGTGAGGGGCCCCCACGCCGGGTTCGTGGAGAATTTCCGGGAGAATGTGACGATGATCCGACTCCTTTTGGAGACCCCGCAGCTAGTGACCGAGCACCTGCATGTTGGCGCAAGGAGCCACGCCCATTTCGGGATCATGTATATCGAGGGCATCGTTAATCCGAAGCTCGTAGATGAGGTCAGGCGGCGGATAACGTCGGTCGAATCCGGCCTGCTGATGACGATGACCATCCTGGAGAGGTTGATCGAGGACGAACCGTACAGCCCGTACCCGGTGATGTTGGTGACGGAGAGGCCCGACAGGGTTGCCAGCATGCTTGCGGAGGGGCACGTGGCCATTGTGGATAGCTCCCCCAGCGTGGCCGTTGTCCCGGTCACACTGTGGACGCTCATGCAATCTCCGGAGGATTACTACATCCATTTCGTGGCCGCGTCCTTTGTAAGGGTGATCAGGTGGGCGGCCCTCCTTTCCACGCTTTACGCTTCCTCGTTGTACGTCGCCATCGTCACTTTTCACCACGAAATGATCCCCACAGAGCTCCTATTCACTATTGCGGCGTCCAGGGAGGCTGTGCCGTTCCCGGCCGCCCTTGAGGTGGTTATGATGGAGGCGGCCTTCGAGCTCATAAGGGAGGCGGGGGTACGGATCCCGACCATCATAGGCCCAACGCTCGGTATCGTTGGTGCCGTGATAATCGGACAGGCCGCGGTAACGGCGACCGTGGTCAGCCCCATACTCGTGGTTGTGGTGGCTATATCCGGCCTGGCATCTTTCGCTATTCCGAATTACGAACTGGGAGTGCTGCTGAGGATGACCAGGTTCGCGATGATACTCGCCGCCGCGGCGCTCGGTCTTCCCGGGGTGACGATGCTTAGCGTCTTCCTCCTGGCGAGGCTGTGCATCATGCGGTCTTTCGGCATTCCCGTTCTGGCGCCCGTGTTGCCCTCGTGGCGCCATTCGGCCGACACGTTTTTGGAAGGGCCCTTGTGGATCATGAGGAAACGCCCCCAGACCGCGCGGCCGCTGGACGACGACAGGCAGCCTCAGCGCGCGAGGCCGGTCAAGCCGGGGGAATCGGTACGGCGCGGGCGCGCACCGGAGAGGCGTGAGCGACGTTGACCATAGGATCGGGTGGGACGCGGTTCCCCGATGGGCACATAGACTGGATTGAGGCCGCCGCGATCATAGTTGCCTACACTATCGCAAAGGCGTTCCTCGTGTTCCCCGAACGCATGGTCAGGGACGGGATCACCGCGGGATGGTCGATACCTATCTTCTCGGCGCTTGTCAGCATATTGTGGTTGTATCCCCTGGTTCTTCTGCTTGAGTCGCATCCAGGCAAGAATCTAGTGGAGATAACTGGATTGGTCGCCGGCCGTACTG
>JAHDPS010000115.1 GCA_018434225.1 Bacillota bacterium | reverse complement strand
GTTCCGACCCAATCCCAGAGACACCGCGAGCGACATGCCCGCGATGATGGAACCCACGTATGATTCGAACAGGTCGGCGCCCATGCCGGCTACGTCCCCGACGTTGTCCCCTACGTTGTCCGCGATGACCGCGGGGTTGCGCGGGTCGTCCTCCGGAATGCCCGCCTCAACCTTGCCGACCAGATCCGCCCCCACGTCGGCGGCCTTCGTGTAGATGCCGCCCCCTGCGCGGGCGAACAGGGCGATGGAGCTTGCTCCCAGCGCAAAACCATTGATCACGCTGGGATTATCGAACAGGCGAGTCACTATCCCGATGCCCAGGAGGCCCAGCCCGACGACGGACATGCCCGTCACAGCTCCGCCGGAAAAGGCCACGCCCAGGGCCTTGTTGGCGCTTTCCTGGGCCGCGTTGGCGGTCCTGACGTTGGCCCTGGTGGCCACGCTCATGCCGATGAATCCGGCCGCCACGGAGCAGCAGGCGCCTATGATGAACGAGACCGCGGTCTCGGGCTGCAGGCTCTCGGCCCCAGGGGTCATGACGCCCGCAACATAAATCGCGACCGCAACCACCACTACGAAAACTATCAGCGTCTTGTACTCGCGGACCAGGAACGCCATGGCACCTTCATGGATGGCGCCGGCGATATCCCGCATCCTCTCATTGCCCGGACTCACCCGGTTGATCCGGTTGGCCAGGTAGAACGCAAATACCAATGCCACCGCTCCGGATAGCGGCGCCCAAACCGAGAAACTCACGTCGAAACCCTCCTCCAAAATCGCTAACTACGTCCACTGCCGCGGTCCGCAATTGCCCTTACCTGCCGCGAATTTTGCCAGATGTGCGGAGGACCAATTCCGAACACCAATCACAATTACGTCATCCTGGAGGGAAAACCTCCATACCGGAAGAACAGACCGGAAGAACGGACTCGAAGAAGGCAACCACGCGCTCCTAGAGTGGCGCGCAACGTCCAAGGCGCACGGCACAGGCGCACGGCACAGGCGTACGGCGCGCGAACGCGGGCCATGCCAGGCGGTCGCACGGCGCGCGAGGAGTAATCGAAGGGGGTCATGGCTTGGCGACGGCGTTCGCTCTCAAGCAAGCGGGGCTCGAACTCTGGCTCGTGGAGGCAGGCGAGGACCTTCAGGAAAGCCTCATCCGCCTCGCCACCGAGAGGAATGTGAGCCGGGGGTTCATCGTTTCCGGCATCGGGTCGCTCTCGGTGCTTTCCGTCGGAAACCCGGCAGGGCCGGTTTTCCCGCCGCCGATGCAGCCGACCGAGGCAACCGGGCCGTTCGAAATAGTAAGCATCGCGGGCACAATAGGGGATGTAGCCGTCAAAGACGACGCGCTTCATCCGAAGGTGCACGCTCACCTCTCCGCCTCTAGGAAAGATGGGACTGTGCTGGGCGGATCCCTGCGACCGGGGTCGCTCGTGTTCTGGGAAGCGCAGGTGCTCGTGCAGATACTGAACAACGATTAGGGACCGAGCCGATTCAGGGGGAGTTGCCCAGATCCTTTCGCGCCTTGAGATATTCCTCGATCCAAGCCTTGATCGCGCTAGCGGCGGCGAACCCGCCCAGATCGATCGCGACATCCAGGGGCAGCCCGCTACGGCCGGGCACGGTGGTCTGGTGGAGTTCATCGAGGGCCCCAGTGCACGCCACGACCATCGCCGATACTATCCACCTGCGCGCGGGGGTCAGTCCCCAGAGGCCGACGGCGTAGTTGAACGACAAACCAAGGCCTGCGTATATCGCGGCGTGCGCTCCCTTGCGCAAGAAGAGGACGATGAACTGGACGGGATCCTTACGGTTATCGTACGTTCGCTCTGAATACCGGATACTCACGTGGGGAAGCGCCCTTACGGCTTTCACAAGAGCGGGACGCGCGCTGATCATACCACTAATGTCCTGCTTAGGAGCATCTTGCGAGGAAAAAAGCGCAATGAGCGCGACACACAGTACGAATGGAAGCCACCGAATCGTCGAACCCCTGGCCACCTTAGGCCGCCACCCCCACCGCGATCAACCGCCTCGTTATGAAACACCTGCGGCCATCGCTGACTGTCACCCATTATACCCGGTGGCGGCCCAGTCGAACACCCTCCCCCGTTTCATTGCATTAGAGCGCTTCAAGGAAATGATCTCAGCGACGGTCCCGCGAAAGTAAAGTCTAGTGGCCAACCCCGTTAGCCAGCCCTGTTGGCCAACTCCTTATTCAGTGACGAAAGGACGCGTCGTCCCCTCCAGCCGATGATTAGGCCCGCGCGCCATTCCTTTCCGTGCCGCACTGAATACACCACAGACGCTCGGAGATTTCGTACAACTGTCTCATCCGACTCACCCGGCAGGAAGAAGCGAAGTCGGACGTCCCCTCGAATTGACTTGCCGACCTCCACCTGCAATCCCGACGTCGAGACGTTTATCACTGAGCCACGCAGAGTCGAGTCGCCCATCAGCACCTCAACGGGCAGCGCGACTTTTTTTCGACTATGCCTGCGTCGTTCGAAGGCCGGATCTTGGTCGCGCACGTGTGACCTGCAGCTCGTGCGCGTCAGTCTCTTGGTGAAACCCAAGATGCGCATGTACCTGGCGCCACACTCGCGGCAACGGAATACTGTTAGAGGGCCGATCGCCAGCACCCGTACCCACGGAAGATATGGCATGCTATGTCCCCCCCAAGGACAAGACACGTCCTCAAATAGTAACTTGAATGGTGGGCTACAATAGTGGGCTATAAGCGATCCTCCGTAACCACCTCCCTGCGCCGATAGAGCCCAGCCCTAAATCGCATTATATCATAATATGGAATTACTGCCACTATTTGTTATCCACAGAGTCGGCTGGTTGACTGACGTATCGGTTTCTGAAGCGGGATAGAGGCGAGGACACATTGACAATCATAGACCAGGATCAGAATCCACGGAATACGTCGCGAAGTGTCTCAGCACCCACCGACACCGCAAACAACAATGCAGGCGAGCCCTAACAATGCGGGGCATCCACTACCGCATCGTTCGCTGAACAGGACCGGATTCCTCCCCCATGCGGCGGTGTCAGAATTGACGTAACGTGACAGGCTAATGGTATAATGTGGACAACCTCGATCGCCGCCGTTCAACCGCCGGAAAAAAGACGTCCGGCAACGACCGCAAGATCATCATAATCCATGTCGGGGGAGGTTGAGTAGCACGTGCGCTGGGGGCGCACCGAGATAACGGTGAAAGTCGGAGACATAACACTGGAGGACACCGAGGCTATTGTCAACGCGGCCAATAATGGCCTCCTCGGTGGGGGCGGAGTGGACGGCGCCATACACAAGGCGGGCGGGCCCGCGATATTGGAGGAATGCAAGAGGATCCGCGCGCGGCAGGGCGGGTGTCCTACCGGCGAGGCCGTCATCACGACGGGTGGCAGGCTGAAAGCGAAGTACGTCATTCACACTGTGGGACCGGTGTGGCAGGGTGGCAATCTCGCCCATGGGCCCGCGGATGAGGACCGGCTGCTGCGCAACGCTTACCGGAACAGCCTCATAGTGGCCGCCGAGAACGGCGCGAGGACGGTCTCTTTTCCCTCTATCAGCACCGGCGCATACAGGTTCCCGATCGAACGGGCGGCGCGCATCGCCCTGGAGACTGTCCGCGACTACGCGCTCGAGCACGACCACTTCTCGGAGGTAAGGTTCGTCCTGTTCAAGGACGCGGACTACGAGGTCTATCTGAGGACCATTAAATCGCTCTAGCCTGCCTGTGCTGCTCAGTTATCGGCACGACGAACGCGCCTTCCCGCACCTTGACTCTCTCGGGAGGAGTAGCCTCCGGAATCTTGTCGCCCTCGTCATCGATGCAGTAGAGGTGCAAACCAAGCGCTTCCCTTGCCATGCGCAACGCTTCTTCGAGATCGTCGCCTTGGGTGTAGCATCCCGGCAAGTCTGGAAAGGACACCACGTAAGCCTTGCTCTCCCCAGACTCGAAGATTGCCGGAAAGATATACCTATCCATGTAAACCCTCCTTGGGGGAACTCTATCTATCAATCCCCGCCTGCTGGCAACATCTCGAACCCCATCTGGCGGAAGTGGGAGTCAAACGCAAACGCCTTCCGGCAGCCCAGTCTCGACATCATGACGAAACTCAGCAAGTCGACGAAGCTATAGTCCTTGTCATGGTACTGTTGCGCCAGTTTCCATGCCGCATCCTCGTCCGCCGGGCCCGGTCGAAGATATCGCAGGATCTTGCTCTCGCGAATGTGCTTGCCCGCAGACACCGCATGGCCGTAGCTCCCATGGCCGTGGTCCCCGCAGAAGTATGCGTAGACCTCCGCGAAGACGAAATTCGTGCTCACGAGATGCACGTCAAGCGTCCGGATCCGGTCCGGCGTGAAGAAATCCGCCGCCGCTTGATGATGGCGGTCGCTCGCATCGAATAGCGCTATGAAAGCAGAAGTGTCGATGAAAAGCCAATCTACCGGGCGGCTCACGACGACCCGTCACCGCCCTTCCGAGACGCGCGCCGAGCTCCGTTCCGCAGAGGTTCACGATCGGGTTCTCGATAGATGTAGTGATCGTGGGCTACGGAGCCATCCGAACGCCCCGTCCTGACTGCGTCTTGCGTCATGCGGAAAAGCGGGTCGCTCTCGTCTACGGGTTCAACGCCCTCTATCTCCCTGTCGATGAGGTCTCTCACCACGCCGGCGATGCTGGTCTCGTATCGTGCAGCAGTCTCTTTGAGGAAACGATACTGGGTCTCATCGAGATAGAGTTGGGTCCTATATTTGCTCTTGTCCATCTTACTCAGCCTCCGATATACAGCATACAGCATTACAGCACATAGACGCAACGGGTCCCGAACGCGACTCGCTCAGGCAATTCCTGGGGCTCAGGGGGGGTCATCGTTCATACTGGCTTATCCGAACCAATGACACCATAGGGGATATTCTCAGTGGCGTTGCTTCTGAGCAAAGAACGGAGGGTATCGTCCCTTTCTAGTCTCGAAGAGGACCGGATCCGTGTGTTGCCTGCGGATGCGGGGATCACGGGATCACGATCCAATCCAGAGAAGGTCCACTTCGTCTTGGGCCCGGAGTTCGGGATCTCCGGTCACCAGAGGCGCGCCCAGTTGCCTCGCGAGACTCATGGCAAAGCAGTCAGCGTAGGACATCCGGTATGTCGCCTTGTAGTGGGCAGCCTGGAGGGTTATCTCGCGAGATGCGTTGACCTGCTTGATGGGAAGACCGTCAATGGTGGCCAGCGCGATTTGAGCGGCCTGTATCGATTCCTCTCGTTCAATGATGTATAGAACCTCACCCAGATTGACTACGCACATACTGAGCAGAGTGTCTCCATTTCTCGCTCGTTCAAGGAGATCCGCCATCTCGCCGCCGCCGGCCTCGCCTTGCAGCCATGCCAATACTGCGTAGCTATCAAGAACGTATCGGGGCTTGATGTTGGTGTTCACGGTTCAATCTCTCTATCCCTCTTGCGCTCCTCCAACAGGCTCTGGGTGAGCCTGCGGCCCTTGAGCATTCCAAAACCCCGCTTGATGGGGTCCCTCGGAACGGGCACAATCCCCATGACTCCGCCGTAGTCCACGAAGCGGACCGCGGTCCCCTTCGCCAGCCCATACTTGTTCCGCAACTCTTGCGGGATCACGACCCAGCCCTTCTCAGAAACACGTCGGGTATCCGCATCATCGGACATTTGTGCCTTCATCGGGAATCCCCCTGTTATACTCTCGTTGGTTCTAGTATAACCAGCGCTCGGGTAACACGCAATCCCTCAGCGAAATGAAAGGCCCCGCAAATCACCGCGGGCTTGCACCGTGGCAATTACTGTATTCGTAGAGAAGCTCCCCGGAAGGGTTTCGGCGTCGCAGGTGCATATTCCGGAAAAGATCGACCACCCGTTCCGGAAAGTCTCGGACACCGATTCCGGTAAGTCCCGTCCACCCGTTCCGATAAATCCCGTCCATCGATTCCGATAAGTCTCGACCACCCCGCGAGCGTAGCGGCGCCGGGCGACTCCAGAGGTACAGGCTGTGAGCCACCGTATTCCCGAATCGTGCACAGATTCGGGAGAGATGGCGATAGGTTTGGACAGGAGGAAGCTCAGCGTGCACAAGACCAGGGAGATCATACGGCTGCGGTTCGAACTCGGGCTCAGCATACGGCAGATCGCGCGCAGCCTATCGGTTTCACACAGCACTGTAGGCGATGTAGTACGCAAGGCACAGGCGGCGAATATGGGATGGCCTCTCCCGGAGGACATGGATGACGTCGAGCTAGACCGGCGCATGTATCCATCCCCCGCGGGGCGTCCAGTCAACCGCCCGGTCCCGGACATGGAGACGATACACGCCGAACTCCGCAAGAAGGGCGTGACCCTGGATCTGTTGTGGCTGGAATACAAGCGGGAACACCCTGATGGATATCAGTACAGCCAGTTCTGCGAGCGCTACCGGCAGTGGGTGAAGACTCTCGACGTGGTATTACGACAGACGCACCGCGCCGGCGAGAAGATGTTCGTGGACTTCGCGGGCCCAACGATACCAGTCATCGATCCAGAGACCGGCGTGGTGAGAGACGCTCACGTATTCGTAGCCGTTCTCGGCGCCAGCAGCTACACGTACGCCGAACCGTGCTGGTCGGAGGAGCTCTCCCCGTGGATCGAGGCCCACTGCAATGCCTTCCAGTACTTTAAGGGTGTCCCCGAGATAGTCGTCCCGGATAACCCGAGGTCGGGCGTGACAAGGGCATGCCGGTATGACCCCGACATTAACGCCACCTACCTTGAGATGGCCACACACTATGGAACGGTAATCATCCCGGCTCGTCCTCGAAAGCCCCGTGACAAGGCAAAAGTAGAGGCCGGGGTCCAGATGGTGGAAAGACACGTCATGGCGCCCTTGCGGAAGCGAACGTTCTTCATTCGGCCTGGCTGAAGCGAAGTCGGCATTCCTTGAGAGGCTCGATGAACTGAATGCGAGGCCCTTCCAGAAGCTCGAGGGAAGCAGGCGGTCCCTGTACGAGACGATGGAGAGGCCGGCGCTCAAGCCGCTGCCACCTCACCGGTACGAGATGGGCGAATGGAAGAAGGCCAGGGTCAACATCGATTACCACGTGGAGGTTGATCGCAATCTCTACAGCGCGCCCTATCAGTTAGTCCATCAGGAGGTGGACGTGAGGCTTACCTCCAGGATGGTGGAGATACTGCACAAGGGTCATCGCGTGGCAAGTCACGCCCGGCAGTTGGGGAGGGGCCGCTGCTCCACGAATCCCGAACACCGGCCGGCTTCCCATGCCAAGCATCTTGAGTGGACCCCATCAAGGATAGTGAACTGGGCGGAAGGGACTGGAGCCGCCACAGGATCCCTGGTAAGTCGCATCCTGGAGTCGAAACCACATCCCGAACAAGGGTACCGCACCTGCCTTGGGGTCTTGAGACTGGGTAACCGGTAACGGCAGGGACCGGCTCGAAGCCGCGGCCAAACGCGCCGTGGCCATAGGCGCCTGTTCTTACCGCAGCGTGAAGTCGATTCTGGAGAACGGACTTGACCGGATGCCGGTGGAGGCTCCGGAAGAACAAGAGCCCGTGGCGCCCCACGAATACCTGAGGGGGCCGGGCTACTACGGGAGGTAATACGATGCTTGACCAGCACACTGTGCAGAAACTTCGCGAAATGTACTTGACGGGGATGGCCGACGCCTTCGCCGCGCAGGCAGGTCAGCCCGACGTTCATACCCTGATCTTCGAAGAGCGGTTCGGGCTTCTCGTCGATAGTGAGTGGACCTTCAGGCAGAACCGAAAACTGAGGCGCCTGCTGAAGGAAGCCAAGTTGAGGTTGCCGGCGTGTATAGAGGATATCGACTACGAGCAGCCCGGGGGCCTCGACAAGGCATTCATTCGACAACTGCTGGAAGTGGAAGAGGCATTCCGGACGCTCAAACAGACCCTCGAACTCCGGCCCGTTTATCACCGGCTGTCACGGCGCATTCAGGCCCACGTGCTGTTGTGCTGGCTGGCGCTGCTGCTCATACGAGTGATTGAGACGCGGGTAGAAGAAAGGCTCGGGCAGCGTTACACTTGGCCGAGGCTGAGGGACGAACTGAGCCGGATGCACCTGGGAATCTTCGAAGGCCCTGCCGGAGTCGTATGGCAGCGTACTGAAACGACATCCTTCCAGCGTCAGATTCTCTCTGCCGTGGGGAACATACCGCGGTGACCGAGAAGTCTTCCCGCCACTATGTTTGAGGCCGATTCATGTATCTGATGACCGTCGAACTCGGTGAAAATACCAGGATGAAAGCCCTGGGAATCAATCAGGTGGTTAGGCCACATCGGGGTGGTCAACTTTTTCGTTGTCGAAGTGGTCAAGTCTCCCAGACCAGCGTTGACATCTTTCCAGCATAGCCTGAGCAGAGGCAATCATTCCCGCATTTATCCTGGCAAGCCGGCACGGCCTGGCCTGAAATTATCGTACAATAAACGAATGATGGTATCCAAGATAACCTTGACATCAGTCCATACCGTTGCAGACCTTGCGTACTCGAGGTTCAATTTAATTTTCTCGGACATAATGCTAGAAACATAGAGCCCCTCGGGGTCCGTGGATAGAGACAATAACTCATTCTCACGACTGAACTTGATAGAAGCAGGATCAGTAATACCTGGCACAAGTCTAAGCACCTTCCGTTGCTCCGGGGTGTATAGGTAAACGTATTTTGGAACCTCTGGTCGCGGCCCCACAAAGCTCATATGTCCTAGCAATACATTGAACAGCTGGGGGATCTCGTCCATCTTCGTCTCCCGCAGAAAGCGCCCAACATAGGTTATCCGTGGATCACCAGCAATAGTCAGCAGAGCGCCCTTCATGTCGGCTCCGTGGGTCATAGTCCTGAACTTAAAGAGCGGAAACTCTCTTCCGTCTCGCCCAATGCGCTGTTGCCTAAATAACACAGGGCCTTGGCTATCCAATCTTATTACGACTGCTATAACAACTAGCAATGGAGCCAGAACTGCCAGGCCTACGACACTCCAAAATAGATCGAAGAACCTCTTAGAAGACATCATAGGCGGTACATCTCCACGATATCAAGGACAGCCTCGATGACGTCAGCAACATCTTGATCGGTCAACCTTGGATTAAGCGGTAGGCTAAGCATACGCTGGTAGTTTGCGTACGCCACGGGGAAGTCCTGCGTCTTCCATCCATATTTGTCACGATAGTAGGGATGGAGATGCACCGGTATGAAATGTACTGAACTGCCTATTTTACGCAATTGAAGCTCTTCTATAAACTGGTCTCTGGAAATCCTAAGGGTTTCCGTGCGTAACCGCAATACATATAGATGCCAGGCATGCTCAACTTCTCGACGCTCTACGGGTAGCTCTAGGGTCTCTTCTTCCCCGAATGCACTATTATACATTTGCACTATCTGGCGCCTACGTGACTGGAACCTTTCAATCTTCCTAATTTGGTGCAAACCCAATGAAGCTTGTATATCAGTCATATTGTACTTAAACCCAGGGTATAGCACTTCATAGTACCAGCTTCCTCCTTTATCATACCGCTTCCAGGCATCCTTACTCATGCCGTGAAGGCTGATTACTCTCGCGCGGTCAATCAGGTCGGGAGTCCCGGTAAGCATTCCGCCTTCAGCGGTTGTTAGGTTCTTGGTCGCATAAAAGCTGAATGCAGCCGGGTTTTTCCCAGATCCAATGAAGCGGCCATGGTACTTCGAGGGAAACGCATGAGCCGCATCCTCAATTATGCTCACACCATGATTCTGGGCCAACTCTTCTATCGGATCCAAATCCACTGGGTGCCCCGCGAAATGGACCGGAAGAACTGCCCTAGTCTGGGGGGCGATTGCTCGCTCGATCTGTCGGGGGTCTATGTTGAGCGTATCTGGTTCGACGTCCACTAGAACAGGCTTCGCCCCGACATGCTCTATAACGTTAACTGATGCAACAAACGTTATTGGGGTAGTTATCACTTCATCTCCAGGACCAATTCCTGATGCGACTAGAGCTGTATGCAATGCCGCTGTACATGAATTGACAGATACACATGCTGAGCAACCCAAGAAACTGGCGAACTCGACCTCAAACTGTCTGGATTTAGGGCCGGTAGTAATCCAATTCGAATGAAGAGTGTCCACAACTTCTCGAATCTCTTCTTCTCCTATCAGCGGAGGTGAAAACGTTAAGAAGTCGGTGCGCATAATGCTTCCTCCTCTCGGTGGCATCGATCAATTGTAATACTGCAGACCGAGCCACACATGTATTGATATTCCCGAGGTTCAGGAATCAAGCATCGGCCAATAGGGTTCAAGAAAGCCTATCACAGCTCGAATTCGGCATCTGCAGCAAGTCATTCAGCCATGCTTCAACAAGCGAGGACCACTGGCAGTTCGCCAACACGTATCGACGTCCGTTCTTCCCGAGTTGAACGACCAAGTCGTCATCCATTACGAGACGGCCTACTGCATCTATGAATGCCATCTGATCTTCTGGTGGGACAACTAGGCCGCCCTGGGCTCTCTCTACTACTGCCGCGCCTTCCCCCTCTCCGCAGTAAACTACCGGCTTCCCGCAGGCCATTATCGGGAGTATCTTTGAGGGTCTCGCGCCCTCAAAAAGTCGTAGGCGTCTAAGACTCACTAGTCCTGCCATTGCAATGCTGTAAAGAGGCGACATGAACTCCGGAGGGCGTGGGTCCATGAACCGCGTGTTAGATAGTCCGAGCGTTCGAGCCAGCTGTTCAAGAGAGTGCCTCTCAGAGCCGTTACCTACCAATACTAATGAGACCTCTGGGAAACGTGTCTCAATTGTGGCCATGGCCCGAAGAATGCAATCGAGACCCTGAGCATACCCGAGCGTTCCGGTAAACAAGAGGACTTTCTTCCCTGTTAATGCAAGTTTTCTAGCCAATTCCAAATCGGGTTCCATTGGTCTGAAAAGGTTCGAATCAACCCCATTCGGGAGAAACAGCACTTTCTCGTATGGAACATTCTTTTTGCGGATAAGATCCGTACGAATACCACTAGTAACAGCAGTCACGAATTGTGAATTGCGATAAACCCACCTCTCTACGTTCTCGAGGATACTTAGAACGAACCAATTCTTAATAACGCCAAGCTCACGAATTGAGTCGGGCCAAAGATCAGAAATGTTCACTATTAACGCTACCCGCCGACAGCAAGAATATAGCACTCCCGCGACTGCTAGGGATAATGGAGGCGATTCTACGAAAAGGTAATCTGGACATCTGGCTTTCAACAAACCTATTAGGCATGAGCAGGCAAATGACAAGTAGTTAAAGAAACGTCGCAAACCTCCTCCGATTGCAGGGTACACCCAGGTTCGGTGAACGCTTACTGAATTGTACTCATCAGCGATGTAGATACGCCCACGATATCCGGCGAAGACACGCCCTGTTGGATGGTTAGGCAGAGTGGTCACAACTTCGACTGTGTGACCCAAAGCCACCAGATGAGAGGCCAGCGCCGCCAATCTAATCTGGGCAGCCCCCACTTCGGGAGGATAATACTGGGTAAGAATCAGGAACCGCAAGAAAACACCTCTTCTCACTATCCGCACCATAATCAGGATAGTATCGGCTACGGACATTCCCAAGTTTTGAAGCAGAACGTAGTGTACCTTCCTATCTGGGCAGCGCGCAACCAATTCATATCAGGCATCAGGTTGTCCGATGCCCCGCTAGGTTTGAGCCGAACAATACCGAACTCAGAAATCGAGTTTTCTCCAACTCCTAATAGGCATGACCTATTGACAGAGTTCATTGATTACAGACAGCGCAATTGATGAAAAATCAACTGATGGCTCGAAAAAGGCCTCGGAGATTTGATAACCTGCATCAATGACCTTGGACCTCAATTCTCGGTCAACTACCAGTGCCCAACAGGATTGTAGGAACGCCTCCGGGGTTGAGACTACCTGGCAATCCAAAGAATGGGTCATATCGAAAAGATCGAGTGGACTGTCTAAGTTGATAATGAGATTGGGCACCCCAAGAGCCATTGCCTCCAGGACGACTGTAGAGCAAACTGAAGCGTGTATATCCGAACTGGCAAGCAGATCATACAGGTCACAGGAACCATCAGTTACAATGGTAACTCGTGGATAGTGAGAAAGGGATCGATAAACAGAATTGAAGAGACACACCTCGCCGGGATGCAGTTTCACACACACATGAATAGCCTCCGGAAGAATAGACGCTACCTGGCTAAGGAACTGTACTAGCTGCTTAGTCACGATGGGTTGCGTAGTTACAACAATCAAGTACTCATCGGGAAGAATCCCCATGCCGCTTCGGAGGCTTTTCCTTATTTCGTCGCTCTTTCTGTGATCTACTCTTCTCCTGAATCTGTTGATGCGTGGAGAACCAGCAATTCTGATGTTTTCTTTCTTATATAATGCTGGTGATGCTTTAACCAGGCTATCCCTAAACCATTCTCCATAGACCAATATCCTATCTGGAATCGGATTCGGTAAAGATTGGCTTGTAGGCAAGTAAGCCGAATAGCCAGGATGCTCCTCGTACAGAATGCCATGCTGAATCTCAATGATCGGAATACGCCGGTCCTTAGCAACAAGATTTAGAGCCACCGCTGCCGAATCATAGCTGCAGGATTCTACAATGATCGACGGGTCAAGCCTGTCCAAGAGCAAGCGCGCAGATTCCAACTGCATAGATATTTTTGAAAGGCATGAATGGATTCTATTGAGCACAATTCCTTGCAGGACATCGGCCCTTATCGGCAGTCTCTCAACTAACGACATCTCAGCAATAAACCTATCCACTCCTGCAATGCGAGGCCTCGCAGTGATGGTGTGCAGAGCCGCGACAGCTAACGCCCAATCCAGGAACACGACACACGATCCCCGCAACAAAGACTGTTCATCAGACACTAAATCAGTCGGCTTCTCGACAAAAACGCGACCGGTATTGCCGAGTCTCCCATACAGGTCGCCCCATAAAACATGGTGGTGTGGGGTTCGACGTTGCCCAGAAATCCCCCAAGGACCGTTGCTTCCCCCAAAAAACAATACTGGTTTATCTGTCCGGACCCGATTGGTCCGTAAGCATCCAACCACGGCCCTAGCAAGTCTCGTCAATATCCGTTTCCCCGGTGAAGGCGCATGAACGAAACACCCATTTGCTCTGGCAAGGCTAGAAACGAGATCGTTATAGACGTGACTACGAGCAAACCACCACACTGGCAGACCTGCAAACTCAATTGCATAGACACAGCCAGACAACTCCAAAGCATGGATAGTATGGAGTGCCTTTCTGCTAGCAACCTGAAAAGAGTCTGCGTTCTTCTTTCCGCAGATAATCTCATCAGTTGTGGCGCTGCTTATCAGTTTGTCAAGAGATCGCTCCATTGTACACCTCGGCCAGACGCAATTCGCCGAACGGCCCTATACCCACCATTAATCAGGTACTCGAAATAACGGGGGTGAAGGCCAGGGGCACTGCAGCCACTGCGAAGGACAGCAATATTAGCATTGGTCAATATCTCTCCTGGCATCACGTCACGCTGTGCTACAATGGTACGGTACGCAAAACGTCGAAGGTCCGCCTCTAGCGATAAAGTCGCTTTACTTGTTGAGCCAATCAAGACGTTATCGAAGGTTGGGGAATCTCCCGATCTTATCAATGCCTCAGCCTCGCGCACTTTTTCCACCATTAAGCCAAAATCCCTGGGTTCAAGAGCAAAAACATGATCGGCACCGGGCAGAGAACGATCGAGGGTCAAGTGCTTCTCAATGATCTGAGCCCCTAATTTCACAGCCTCAACAGGGGCCCTAATAGGTTCTTCTGTATGATCAGAGAATCCAACAACTGTGCCCGGAAAAGCAGATTTTAGAGTCGTAATAGCGCCCAGGTTCACGCTTTCAATAGGAGCAGGGTAACTCGCAATGCAGTGAAGGATGCCAACTTCGCGGCTACCTCCAACAACTAACGCCTCAATGGCTTCCTCAATGTCCCCCAGTCTAGCTCCGCCCGTAGACAGAATCACTGGTTTCCCTGTCTGCCCGAGAGCCTTAAGTAAAGGAATGTGGCTTATCTCGTACGATGCAACTTTGTATGCAGGAAACTCAAACTGCTCTGCCTCATCGAGACTCTCTAAATCACAAATGGTGGGGAACACAAGCATGCCTCGATTTAAGGCATGCTCAACAAGGCTGTTGATCCACGAAAAGGGAATCTCCACCTCCCTCATTAAGTCAAAAATCTCGACGGACTTCCCCGAGGCAGTCATATACATTCCGGCCTTCCGATGGTACATAGACGACGCCTTAAACCACTGGATTTTTGCTGCTTCGGCTCCAGCATCCGCTGCGGCGTCTATCAGATCTATCGCCCTGTCAAACAATCCATCATGGTTGATTCCCAATTCAGCGACAATGAATACAGGATTATCTGCCTTCACTATGCGCGATCCAACGCTCAGTCTTCCAACCATGCGTGAAATCCCACCTTTCCCGAGTACAGCCTGAAACCCGCCCTCATATAGGCACCTAGCGCAGGATAGTTATCACTTCGTGTGCCCACCAAGTAGACGCGGGAGTTCGAACTCAGCCATTGACAAGCCGCGTTGATCAGCATCTTGCCCACTCCATGTCCTTGAAAGCGTGGGTCGACCGCAAGAAGATCCAGGACCCCAACCGCAATTTTCCGATTAGGCATGTCTTCAGTAGTTCTTCTACAAAGTACGAACCCACAAACCTTATCACCTTTAACGGCTACTCTCACGAAATCGGCTCGGCCAGCAACACCATCACAGACCCATTTAACATACACCTCACGAGCCAAAGATTGGTCCAGATGAGGATCGGCAGTGAATCGATTGACCCCGAAAGCGTGACGGGCGATCTGGCACATCACAGGCAAGTCACACACATCGTATTCTCTCAGTATGCCGACTTGATCCGCAGGCACGAATGTACAGCTAGAATCTGCATAAAGCAATGAGAGGCTATCAACCAAATAGAATCCCGAGTGCTCTAGTGCATGAATAATGGGGTATTCTGATATTTCTGTTCGTATGCTCAAATGTCTTACGCCTTTGCTCTGACAAATCTCGATCATTCTTTGAACCAGGGACAAAGACGTGTAGTGGTCACGTGCTGCAACTGTTTCTATCTTCCCCATCCGCACATTGAAAATCCGACTGTCCCATGGTAGGTCATAGTATAAAGCTATCCCAACAGGGAGCTCACCTTCTCGGGCAATGATCAGGACCCCGTTGAGGCGAGTCAACCGTGACAGCAAAGAAAAGAGCAACTCATCATCATTGCCTAGTCCAATCCCATTGTGCGAACGAGAGGCGTAGTCTTTCAATACCTGCATCACCACCGATCGGATGCCACTATCGCTTTCCCATCCAACGTATTCTGTAAGAGTCACTAGCACCCCCCCTTATCACCAAAGCACCTCCGAATCACCGAAAGACTCGGCTCCATGCAGCCATCCAGCAAAGCAAAACCAAGCTCCGCCATTGCCTGCCTTCGATCTTGATCGAGTGCTAGCGCCTCTACCAATGCTAGAATTGTATCTCCTTTGTCATCTGGAGAAGTCATGATGGCACTTCCGTAACGTTCAAATCGTGTAGCAGTCTCGATTTCATGAGGGGCCTGCGGGACAGCAATCGACGGCACACCCATACATGCTGCTTCATAGAGCGTTATTCCTGCTCCCGTCACTGCAAGGTCGCACTGGATGAAGAAACCTGCTAAGCTATCTGCCCGGTCGATTTGAACTAGTCTTTCCGGATGGGTCACTTTGAGATCGTGTATCTGGCTGCCGTGTCCTTTGACCAAAAGAACCTGTGTGCATAACCCAGCACCTGCGAGCCACCCACCAATCTTGCCCGTAAGATTGAGTGCATCGGCTCCCCCCATAGCCACACCCACCGTCGTGACTCGACGTGAAGCACGTGGTAATCTAGTGGGTCTTAGTCTGCGGTAATCTGGGTGAAGAATCATGTACTTCGGGCCTGCATAATACCTAGTGCGCCCCCCCGAAGACCATTCGCGATTCACCAAACCCCCAACGATTGCATTGATAACGTGATCCGCAACATCTGAGCTTACTGTCAGGCTATCTAGGACAATCATTCTTGAGTTGCCGACACGGTACATAGCGAGATCTTTTTCCGAGACTCCATATTCATCGACAATGATCAGGTGAGGATCCAAACGAAACAACACACGTCTCCTCGATTTCAAATCATCCGATGAGATAATATGCACTTCTGGGAGCCTACCTCGCGAAAGAGGCGCAATTATCGTCTGCGGGTCAACCAAGAAGGACACCTGACATTCCATCAAAGACGAGAGCGCCTCTGCCAGGATACCCATCCGGTAAACATGCCCCATTCCGCGCGAATGATCACCGGAGCATAGTATCACTACCCTGTAAGCCAATCTATATACCTCCGATTCTTTCGATACGCCTTTCCTCGGGGAACTCCAGCCTATTGCGCTGAATGCAACGAAGCACATCATGGTATCGAGATTGGATAAGGTCCCTCGACATTGCAGAAGCAATCTGATCCGCACGATTGAACTGCTCAAGAGTGTCAACGCTAAGGTTGTAGTGGGATAGATCAGGGATTTCGTAATGAAAGCAGGTTCTAAACAATCCACTCTCCCGAATATACGGAGTAACATGCTCCAGTTCATAGGGAGTGGACGCAAAAGCCTCGGCATCAAAAAGAGCTGTAGCACGGATTACTTCTGCACCTACTCCGATTGGGGCTCCACGCACGAAAGCATAATCAGCGTTCCTTAGGTCGAAGACACCCAGCACCTTATCCAGCAGAGAAATGTCCAAGAAGGGGTTATCTGCTGTAACGCGGATCACCACATCGTAGCGTCCGTTTCGTGCTGCAGAAGCGATTCTGGCCAAAACGTTGTTCTCATCGCCTCTTGTAACCGCAATTTGATAGTCCCGAGCTTTATCACATATTGCGCTATCAATAGGTTGTACGGTTGTAGCGACAGTCACAAAACGTGAGTCTTGCTTCTCAGACCACATTAGCAGCTTCTGTAGGACAATACCTAAGATGGATTCCCCGGCAAAGGGTTTCAGTACCTTTCCAGGAAGTCTTGTTGAACCCATTCTAGCCTGCACTATCGCACCAATACGCCTATACACTGACATTGCCCTCAGAATTGGTGAATGACTTGGATAATGTTGCTATCGTCCTGTAGGGGAAAGCACAATGTATAATCAGCTTCATGCCCTGAAGCATGATCAATGCAAGAACTGGTAAGCCAAGGCCCATCAGTGCTTGGGTTATAGCTAGACGAACCAAATATCCTGACAAATACGCATACATTGCTATTCCTTCAACGGTCCTGGAGCGTCTTGCCATACTACAATGAATCAACTCCAGCACTATCGGAGAAGCAATGGCAAAGACGGCTACCCCACCCATACCAAAGTTTGCATATGCTTCTGCCAAAAAAAATGTGCTTGCTCCCCCCCCATGAGCACCATAAAGCCTCCAAAATGCATATTCAGAAAGATCGAACTGGGTCCATGGAAGAATACCCCATGTTGGAAGTGTAGATCCCAGTAGAAATGGCATTTTATCGGGGAAATCATCAAAAACAACTACGAGTGGCAATGCCTGTGACATAGTCAATCTTCTGACGACAGCTGTTGAGGCATAGCCAACTCTATCCCATAGAGATGCAGATACCTTCATGACATCCATCGTAGTAACATATAGTAGAACCAATATGATATAAACAATCATCCCTACCTTGAAAAAGCTGGCAGGAGCAGTCTTCCTAGAGTGTCTGACCCAAGTGAAGATTTGTCGAGCAAGGAGCATCTGATAAATGAAGAACGCTATCTGAGCCTTTTGTGTATCAGCAATCAGAACTAATACAGTGATAGCTAGAGCAAAAACCAGCAATCCTGACGGTCTCTTTTTGCCTCTCCTAATATAGTCCACGTAGAGAATGAGGGTGACAAGGGGGAGCATGTATCGGCAGAATACTAGCCAAAAACGACGGAAAACTCCAGAACCGAACAGCATTGTCGATTGTTCACGCAACACACTTGTTGATGCATCTGTGTCCCCACGAATCGCTGCCATAATAGGAAGACTGCCAATTTGAACCCAATACAACGCAAAGAGAAGTGCAGATATCAGGATTGCTGCAAAACAAGACAGTCGCAGAGATTGAGAAGCACCCTTAACCAGACCTGACGGGAATCGCCTGGATGAACCTCGTGTTTTGCGCAGGAACGATACAGCAACACAATAAACGGTAGGAAACGCCCAAATCGTTACGAGCAGAGCGGGGCTGACAGGCGGTACAGTTTGAATCCACTCTACTCCATAGAGAAACATCCGGTTGACTGCACCAAAAATCATGGCGAAGTACAGACCCAGTAAGTGCACAGGATAGCTGATTAACCATTCATTCCCGTACACTGACCTCAGGACTATGATGTATATAATGACGATGCCAGGAATAACCAGTGAATCCATTTATCATTCCCCAGCCTTTTTGTCACATCTCAATATCACAACGGTATTTATGGTCTACCTGCGGTAGGCCCTGCCAGCTTCGGAGGGGCCAGGCCATATGGTCTCCCAGAACAGATGAGGATTGAGCAACAAAGCCGTATTGGTCATCTTACCCAAGTTGGGCATCTGTCTGCGGCCCTTCACCAAGAACACGTACGATCCGTTCGGCCGCGTCACCCTCACCGTAAGGATCAGTCTCATCACCGTGCGTCTCCAATGACATGGCGATGCCATGATGCACTGCATGGGCACTTAACGGCGGTACAAGGTGATTCCATCCCTCACGAACCAATTCCACCCACTCGGTCTCGTCCCTGAGTGTCACGCACGGAACGCGGAAAAAGAAGGCCTCTTTCTGCACTCCACCGGAGTCCGTCGCGATAAGCCGTGCGTTCTTCTCTAGCACAAGCATGTCCCCGTATCCGACCGGTTCAGTGATAATCAGCCCGTTGCCCTCTTCTGTCGTTAGCCCGTGGTCACGCATCGATGCACGCGTTCGCGGATGTATGGGAAAGACAACGGGCCATAGGGTGGTGGCCTCTCTCAGCCCACCAATGATAGCTGCCAGTCTTGGTGGGTCGTCGGTGTTCTCCGCCCGGTGTACCGTAGCAAGTATGAATCCCTTCCTCTCGACCCCGAGGTCGCGTAGGAGGCTTGATCTGGCTTCAAATACCTCTGCATAGTGCAGAACGGCGTCGTACATGACGTCCCCGCAGAGGAACACGCGATCCGTAGGAATCCCCTCTGATATGAGATTGTCCACGGCGGTCTGCGTCGGAGCGAAGAGGACGTCCGACACGTGGTCAGCCACAATGCGATTAATCTCTTCTGGCATCCGCCGGTTGTAGGAGCGGAGTCCCGCCTCCACGTGGGCTGCCCGGAGTTGCATTTTGACGGCGGCGAGAGCACCTGCGAGTGTGGAGTTCGTGTCCCCGTACACGACTACGCAGTCCGGCTTAGTCTCCAGCAGAACCCGCTCGATCCCTTCGAGCATTCTGCCTGTTTGGGCTCCATGGGAGGCGGAGCCGACGCCGAGATTGTAGTCAGGCTTAGGCATATCGAGGTCCCTGAAGAACACGTCCGACATGTTGTCATCATAGTGTTGGCCGGTGTGGACGATAATCTCCTCCATCCCCGGTTTGGAGCGTAACGCCCGCGACACCATGGCCGCCTTTATGAATTGGGGCCTCGCCCCAACTACAGTGACTACTCTCAAGACAAAAGACTCCTCGTCAGTGCCTCGACCACGCGGCCCTGCAGGCCCTCATCCATAGATGGCCATATCGGTAGACTCAGCACCTCGCCCGACGCTCTCTCCGTTTCGGGCATGGCGGGAAATTGACCATCATATACCGGCAATCGGTGCACGGGAAGCGGATAGTAGATCATGGTGTTGATGCCCTCCGCTGCGAGCGCGGCCTTAACCTGATCCCGCTCTCCTCCGGCCACGCGAATCGTGTATTGGTGATACACGTGTTTCCCACCTGTAACCTCGCGTGGTGGGGTCACAGCGGACAGTCCCTTCAGCATCTCTCCATACCTGCGCGCGACCTCGCGCCTGCCCTCGTTCATCTGGTCGATTAGCTGGAGTTTGACCCTCAACATGGCCGCTTGAAGTTCATCGAGCCGGCTGTTGTAGCCCACGACCTCGTTGTAATACTTTCTCCTGCTACCATGTGCGCGGAGCATCCGGGCCATCTCCGCCATCCGATCGTCATCGGTCGTCATGAGACCGCCGTCCCCGAAACCGCCCAGCGTTTTGGACGGAAAGAACGAGAAACACCCCGCATGGCCGATGGTACCGAGTTTCTTGCCCTTGTACTCGCCCCCGAACGCCTGGGCGACGTCCTCGATCACGCGCAACCCATGCTCCTTCGCAAGGGACATGATCGGATCCATCTCCGCCCCCTGGCCGAAGAGATGCACGGGTAGTATCGCCTTCGTGCGAGACGTAATCGCCCTTTCTACCAGGTCCGGCCTCATGTTGAACGTCACGGGGTCTATGTCCACGAACACCGGCACGGCCTCCAGCATGCTGACGACCTCCGCAGTCGCAAAAAAGGTGAAAGGCGTGGTGATCACCTCGTCACCCTTACCGACACCGGCTGTGCGCAGGGCTATGAGAAGGGCGTCTGTGCCTGAGTTCACCCCGACTGCGTGTTTAACTCCAAAGTACTCGGCCACCTCGCACTCGAATGCCTTGACGTTTGGCCCCATGATGAATTGGCCCGATTTCAAGACGCCTGCAACCGCGCCCATCAGTTCATCCCATATGGCCTCTATCTCGGGTCCAAGATCGAGGATGGGAATTGGTTTCTTGTCCATGTCCAGCACCTCACCTCACGCGCATTACGATCGAGTCGCCGCGCATCTGGTACTCTTTGCCGCATTCAGCGCATACTGCGACGTCACCTTCAAAATGGAGTTGCACGCCGCACTCACACGCCCAGCCAATGACTCGCGCCGGCACGCCCGCCACCATCGCGTATGGCGGCACATCCTTTGTGACGACGGCTCCTGCAGCCACGAACGCCCACTCCCCGATGGTCGTCCCGCACACCACAGTCGCGTTGGCCCCGATCGAGGCCCCGCGTTTGACGAGCGTCCTCACATAATCGGCGCTGGTGTTCCGCGGGTACGCCGAACGCGGCGTCCGCACATTGGTGAAGACCATACTCGGGCCGCAAAACACGTAGTCCTCGAGGATTACCCCTTCGTATACTGAGACATTGTTCTGTATCTTCACGTTGTTCCCGATGACCACGTTCGGGGCAACCGAAACGTTCTGGCCGAGCGAGCAATTCTCTCCGATCACAGCGCTGGACATTACGTGAGAGAAGTGCCATATCTTCGTGCCCTTGCCGACCTTTGCGCCGTCGTCCAGATACGACGACTCGTGAACGAAATAGTCAGCGGTCATTAGCGCTCTCCCTTCAAGGCACGCGTGGCCCGTTCAAGCACCGCAATGACATCGATCGCGCTTTCCCCATCGGAGATGGGACGCTTGCGCTCCCTCACACATTCAAGGAAGTGTTCGCACTCCAGCATTAGCGGTTCTGAATCCCCGCGGAAGACGACCTCCTGGCCCTCGTCGCGGTTCTTCAAATCGGCCGAGATCGACTTCCGATGGAGCACGACCTCCTGCGTAGTCTCGTCGTACGTGAGCATCCCACGGGAGCCCATTATCGTCAACCGCCTGCGCTGATCCGGCCACAGCCACGATACGTGCAGATTGGCGCTGGCACCGACCGCGAAATCCATGAAAACATGCACGTCGTCCTCGATCCCCTCCTGAAGTACGGCGGCGCCGGAGGCGACGACCCGCTCCGGCCGCCCGCCGACCAGATGCAGGAGGACAGCGATATCGTGAACCCCGAAACTCCAGAGAACATTCTCCGCCGCCCTGGCGCGCCCGAGTTTCATGCGCTCCTGCGTTAGAAGGCGCACATCGCCGACGGCCCCGGATGAAAGGAAGTCCCTAATCCATCGGATGGCGGGTTGATACAGAAGGAGGTGCCCCGCCATGAGGATACGCCGACGTTCGCCGGCAATGCGAACGAGTTCCTCCACCTCGCGGCTTGATAGCGCCACCGGCTTCTCCACAAACACGTCTTTCCCAGCCAGCAGGGCCATACGGGCAATGTCAAAGTGCGTGGGGGCGGGCGTGGCAACGGCAACCGCCTCCACACCGCTGTCGATGAGCCCGTTGAAATCGTCAATGACCAAGATCCCCGGGTTCTCCGTCGCGACGGAAGACCTGATCGCGGGGCTCACGTCCGCCACGGCCGACAGTACGCCCAGGCGCCCGAAGGCGCGCACGAGATTCCTACCCCAGTTGCCCGCGCCGATGACTCCGACCCTCATAGGAGCGTGATCCTCTCTCTGTGAACCTTGACGGCGCGCGTGGCGTTCCTGGTATCAAACACGTGCCTGGATTTCCGAACCACCCAATCATAATCGACATCACTATGGTCCGTCACTATGATGACCAGGTCCGTTCGGTTTAGGACCTCCTCCGTGAGGGCGACCGAGCGCATTTCCAGACCGTGCCCGCGTATCTCGGGAACGTGGGCGTCCGAGTAGGATACGTTCGCTCCTTCATTCAGCAGCATTCGAATGACATCGATCGCCGGGGACTCCCTCCAGTCGGACTGCCCCCGCTTGTACGCCCCGCCCAGGATGAGGATGTTCGATTTGGATGCCGCCAGCCCTATCCCGTTCAGCACGCGCAGCGCCTTCTCTCGGACGAACTCGGGCATCCGCCTGTTGATCTCGCCCGCCAGCGCGATGAAGTGGGTGTTGAAGTTGAGTTCCTTTGCTTTCCACTCGAGATAGTGCGGGTCAAGTGGGATACAGTGGCCACCGACGCCCGGCCCAGGGTAAAACGGCATTATGCCGAATGGCTTGGTGAAGGCGGCGTCCAGAACCTCCCACACGCTCAAACCCATCCGATCGCATAGCAGCGCTATCTCATTCACCAAGGCGATATTGACCGCCCGGAACGTGTTCTCGAACACCTTGACGAGCTCGGCGGCCTTGGCGCTCGACACCGGAACGACTTGTTCAACTGTTTGGCTATAAAAGGACAGCGCGACCTGCAGTGAATTGGGGCCGATGCCGCCCACCACCTTGGTCGTGTTCTTGGTTGTGTAGCATTTGTTCCCTGGGTCGACCCTCTCCGGAGAATGGGCCAGGTAGAAATCCTTCTCGACTCTCAAACCGCTCTCCGAGAGGATAGGCAGCATTACTTCTTCAGTAGTGCCTGGGTACGTCGTAGACTCCAGGCTGATGAGCTGGCCGGCCCTAAGGCGGGGCGCGATCTCGCTCGTCACCTTCTCTATGTATTGGAGGTCCGGGGTGAGGTTCTTCGTGAGCGGCGTGGGAACGCAGATCACAATGACATCCATCTCCGGCACTCGCTCGAAGCCCGTGAGCGCCACGATCTTGCCGCTGGTCACGAGCGCCCTGAGCTCTTCATCCTTCACATCACCGATGTAGTTCTCGCCGCGATTGATGCGCTCCGTCCTCTCCGGGTTCTCGTCGATTCCAAGCACGCGGAACCCGACCTTCGCCTTTTCCACTGCGAATGGCAGGCCGACATAGCCAAGGCCGACCACGCCTACGATCGCGCTCTTGTCGAGTATCTTCGCCATCAACTGATTCATGTGTGTCGCCTCTTCCCATCACTTGCGCCCGCCGGCGGCGGCCTTACGTCGTCCAAACACCCTCTGTTTCGCTCTAAAGGTCGGAGGCTCCAGCGAAGCGGCTGCTTCATCGCACCAAGGATGGTATGCCGGGACAATCTCCCGGAGGATCCCCTTGATGGCATCGCTCATGTCTCGCCTAGCGCTGAACGACACCTTCTCCAGGTGCATCAGATGGTCGTTCAATCTGGAAGCATCAATCCCTGCTTCCTTTGCGACGAAAATCTTCGGGTGCGGAGTCTTGCCGAACTTCTCCCTGTCGGAGAATATCTCTTCGAACATCTTCTCGCCATTTCGGAGGCCGCTGAACTCCACCTTGATGTCCTTGCCGGGCTCGTAGCCCGAAAGCTTGATGAGCGTCTCGGCCAGATCGACTATTCGCACGGGATCCCCCATGTCCAGCACGAATACCTCGCACCCCTGTCCGAAGGCCCCGGCCTGGATGACCAGCTGCACGGCCTCCGGTATCGTCATGAAATATCTCTGCATCTCCGGGTGCGTTACAGTCACCGGCCCGCCCCTGGCTATCTGCTCCTTGAAGAGCGGCACAACGCTGCCGCGGCTGCCCAGCACGTTCCCAAACCGCACCGCCATGAACTTCGTGTGCTTCTCATCCTTGCTCGCAACGCCCGCAGGATGCCATCCGTTGTTCAAGTTGACGATGATCTCTTCCGATACGGCCTTGGTGGCCCCCATGACGCTGGTGGGGTTCACCGCCTTGTCCGTCGACACCAGGACGAAACGGCTTGTCCCATTATTCAGCGCGGCCTGGGCGACATTCATGGTGCCGAACACGTTGGTCTTGACCGCCTGCTCCGGATGCTCCTCCATGAGCGGCACGTGCTTATGGGCAGCGGCGTGGAATACCACTCCGGGTCTGAACTCCTCGAATGTGGCATTGACTTTATGTATATCGCGCACGTCACCGACAACGATCGCTGCCGGGACCTCGGGAGACCTGAACCCCAATTCGTGATACAGCTCGAATATCGAATTCTCGTCGTGATCGAACATAACGATTCTCGCCGGCCTGTACTTCGCGATTTGCTTGCACAGCTCCGACCCGATGGAGCCGCCCGCGCCCGTGACCAGCACGCACTCCCCGGACAGGTAACCCGAGATCTGCTGCACGTCCAGATTCACAGGCTCCCTGCCCAGAAGGTCCTCGACATTGACGTCTCTGATGTCGCCGGCATTGACGTCGCCGTTTATGATCTCGTACAGCCCGGGGACGATTTTCACCTTCACCGACGCGCCCTCGCAGAGCGAGAATACGCGCCTGACTACCGACCCGTTGGAGGATGGTATGGCGACGATCACCTCTTCTATTGATAGCCGCCGGACGAGATCAGGTATTTCGGCAATCACTCCAAGCACGGGCACCCCATGGAGGCGCATCCCCCGCTTGCTGAGATCGTCGTCCACCAGGCCCATAAGTTCGTACTCGCTTCTCAGGCGCCCCTTCATCTCGCGAACGACCATCGCCCCCGCGTCCCCGGCGCCGACCAGCACTACTCGCTTTGTAGGGCAAGGGCGAGCACCCGGAAGCCAAGGCCATGCGTTGTTCAAGTACATCCTGGCCACAATCCTCATCCCGCCAGAGACAAGAAAACTGGCGCTGGCCGCTATGAATGGGGCGCTGCGGGGAAATCCCTGAGCTGAAGGCAACAACGTAATAAGGCCGAGGAAGCCGGCAAGAGATATCGCGCATCCCTTGGACAGTGCCAAAGCATCGTCTATACTGGAGTACCGTAGGATACTGCGGTAAAGCCCCGAGACAGCGAACGCGACAGGCACGAGCACGCTCTGCAACAAGCCAAAGAGTCCCACATACTGCCGCACATACTGCAACGGCACTCTGCCGTCGAACCTCGCCGCGAGACCGAGCAAAACCGCGATGTTGAAAACGATAACATCGGCCAGAATCAGCAGTGATTTCCGGCCGAGCGCGCCGACTATTCGACTCACCGTACTATCCGCTTCCATCATGCGACCTGACGCCCCCCCCAAGGTGGCAGGTATCTTCTACCATTCTTGTTACATATTACCACTGGCCATGTCTACGTGCAACGACTAAATCATGATCGCAGCGACAAATCCTATGCCACCAACTGAGAGTTGCCTGCTAGGAGTCTCTCGATCCCCCTGCAGCCTGACCTCACTGCCTCGATCAGGTTGTTGCGTCCGCCCGCGCCGTGCCAATCCGAACCGATCAGAGAGTAGAGTCCATCCGCGAGCCATCGTTCGGCCGCCTGCTTGATACGCCGGCCGTATTCGCCCAACAAACTCCCCGCGTTGAGCTGGAACATTACTCCGGATGCCGCCAGGCCGCTGACAATCTCAGGATTCTCCCTCAGGGTGGCGTTCCGTTCCGGGTGCGCTATTATCGGGGTGTAGCCCGCGACTGATACCCGGAAAAGGATGTCGCGCGCGCATTGCGGCACATCGTGGTGGGGCAATTCCAGGAGCAAGTGCTTGCGCCCCCTCCCCACCGGAACCAGGCGCCCCTGTTTCGCCAGGGCCGGTGTACTCTCGTCGAGGTATATCTCCGACCCTGGGAGAATCGATATATTTACACCAGACCTATCGCACTCTGCTTGGAGTGCCACGGCTGTTCCGCATATCTGTTCGGGCGTCAGATTGAACACCCCCGCCATGACGTGAGGAGTCGCGATAATCGCCGAGACACCGGCCTCCGCGGCCGCCCTCGCCATGAGGACGGACTCCTCCAGGCTACCGGACCCGTCATCTATCCCCGGAAGGATATGGCAATGCACGTCGACCAAAGGACCGTCGCAGTGTATTCGAGATCCACCGCGCTGCAGGCCGATCACTTCTCTCCCTTTGAATGGCCGTAATAGTAGTAATAGTGATACCCGTCCGCCGAGTGGCGAACCTCGTTTAAGACAGCGCCCAGTATCTTGCCGTTGGCGTTCTGGATCATATCCTTGGATTGCACCGCGGCCTCGATCCTGGTCACTCCGGAGCGCATCACCAGGATGACCCCGTCCACGATGGACGACATCACGACAGCGTCCGTCACGGCCATCACCGGCGTGGAGTCGATCAACACGTAGTCGTACATGCCGCGAAGCCTCGCGAAAACGCCCCTCGTATTCTCCGTCCCCAGCAACTCCGACGGATTTGGGGGTATCGGTCCGGACGGGATTATGTCGAGATAGTCCATGCCCGTGGAGCGTATTCCCGATTCCACGGGGCAATCCGCGACGAGAAGGTTAGTGAGGCCGGGCTGTTGCTCTGTCTCAAATATCTTATGGAGCGTAGGCTTTCTGAGATCCGCGTCGACCACCAACACCCGCTTCTCGGCCTGGGCGAAGGCGACCGCGAGATTCGATATGGTGGTGGACTTGCCCTCCAC
>JAHDPS010000063.1 GCA_018434225.1 Bacillota bacterium | reverse complement strand
GGGTTGCCTTCAATCCCACCGCGCGATATCCCGGCGCGCTGGACAAAGCCATCATCCATGCAGTGCTGCCAAGAAAAAGCAGGTTCTCGCGCAAGGTGGCGGGGCGCACAACCGAAGAGCAGATCCTCGCAGCCAATGTCGACACAGTGTTCCTTATGACGGCGCTCAACCGCGATTTCAACCTGAGAAGGATCGAACGCTACTTGACGCTCGCCTGGGATAGCGGTGCGGATCCAGTCATCGTGCTCAGCAAATCCGACCTGTGCGAAGATATCGAAGGCCGGACTGCCGAGGTCGAGCGGATCGCTATGGGAGTGCCCGTTCACCCGATATGCAGCCTGAGCGGCCACGGCCTGGACGCGCTCTCCCAGTACCTGGGGTACGGAAAGACCGTGGTAGTCCTGGGATCATCAGGGGCGGGGAAATCCACGCTCATCAACGCGTTCACCGGCGATGACTCGCTGAGCACAGGGACCACGAGGGAATCCGACGACCGGGGCAGGCACACGACGTCGTCGAGTAGGATGATCGCGTCACCCGCGGGTGGGTACATCATAGACACGCCGGGCCTCCGCGAACTGGCCCTCTGGTGCACCCAGGAGGGCCTCGACCGCGCGTTCGCGGACATCGAATCGTATGCCGGCGAGTGCAGATTCGCTGATTGCAGCCATAGGACCGAACCCGGGTGCGCTGTGCTCCGCGCCCTCGACGAAGGGCTGCTGGACCGGGCGAGGTACGACAGCTACTTGAGATTACAGCGCGAGTTGGCGCATCTCATACAAAAGGAAGATCGACAGGAGTACCTCGCCGGCAAGAGGAAGGAGAAACAGTTGGCCAGGATGATAAGATCCCTCTACAAAAAGTAGCTCATATACTAAACCAGGGGCTGTCCAAAAGGATGATCCAGGGCAGCCCTCTCTTTTGATCCGTGTGTTCTCGATCCTCGCTTTCTGAACCCCACCGAGAAACCCGATCAGGAGGACCGAATCTGGGCGTCAGAGAGCGACGAGGGGTTTCTCTGGGAAAAGGAGAATACTGGGTTAAGGATGAACGAGGTGAGATGAGATGATCGAGATCCCCGAGGCCGCCGTATTGGCGCGGCAATGCTCTGAAGCGCTGGTCGACAAGACCATCGAGGGCGTTGTCGCCGCAGCGTCGCCCCACAAATTCGCATGGTTCCATGGAGACCCGGCCGGATATCGCGGCCTGCTTTCGGGCAAACGCATCGAGGGTGCGTGGGCCTTCGGCGGACTCGTGGAGCTCATCGCCGCCGGCGACTGCCGCATTTTGTTTGGCGACGGGGTCAGCCTGCGGTATCACGCCGCACCCGAAAGCGTTCCGGACAAGCATCAGCTTTGCCTCACCTTCACCGACTCATCGGCGCTTGTCTGCACGGTACAGATGTACGGCGGCATGTGGGCGATTCCCTACGGCGAAGAGCTCGGCTCGTATCACCGCACCGCAAAAGAAAAGCCTTCGCCGCTGTCGGAGGCGTTTCATGAGGCATATTTCGACTCTCTACGCGACGATGAGACGGCAAAACTGTCTTCGAAGGCGTTTCTCGCCACAGAACAGCGGATCCCGGGACTCGGCAACGGCGTTTTGCAGGACATCCTCTGGAACGCGCGGATCCATCCGAAGCGCAAGATAGGCACGCTGTCGTCCGGAGAGTTTGAGG
>JAHDPS010000099.1 GCA_018434225.1 Bacillota bacterium | reverse complement strand
TGGCGCTCTACCATTGAGCTACACCCGCTTAAATCTTCGTTTTCCTCATGTTTTCTCGCTCTAGCGAGTCCGCATGATTTCCGAATATTCTGTTGTTTCCCCAAAGCTACTGAGCTTACTTTGACGAGGCTGGGTCACTGGCATCACTAATTCTAACCGATTAACGGGCCGAAATCAAGGCGACCCGCTATTCCGAGTATTCAAGACCGAGCACTCGCGTGCCCGGTCTCTTCGCAGATGGTCTGTTTCAATAATGACCTGCATAGTAGCCACTTAACTCCCGATGAATACGCCATTCGGCTAAACATAAGGTAGGGCGGGAAGAGATGCCATCCTACCCTGCGGCGTGCTCAACGATATCTGGCTCGTAGATTTTCTCGACGGCTAAGAAATACGCCGACCTATCCGGGCGACCGCGCCGCTCTATGGCCTGCTTCAATAGCCCCTCCCCTAGAGCCAATGCTTCCCCCTCTGTCCAGCAAGGCAAGCCCTGTAGCTGCCTGTACCGTGACGCGCTACCATCGTTATAGTTAAATGTGGTGTATACAGTCGGCAAATACCGTTCGTGCATGTTTCCCCCTCCCCTCTGCGCCACCCCTAGCCGATATTTAGAAACGTCCCGCCCCCCTAAAGGAATCTCCTCTATGCCGCAGAAGTGCCCGATTGGGAGGACAGTGTCTCTAGGGTGCCGGTGGCTTGGCGATTCATCCCTATGTAAGACGCTATACCTCCCAGCATCTTTTCCCAGTCAAGCCCCAGAACATCGAGGGCGTCAACGATGCCCTGTCGGTACGCAAGCCTCATCGCAATGAGCTGGCGCGTATTGACAAGGCTCTCATGCGTGAAAAGCGGCCCGGCCTTCTCGCCCAGCAGGTCACGTATCTTCTGCCACTCTTCTGCGCTCCGATTCTCCACCTCCTGATATTCGGCGTTTGTGAATGTTATCTCATCGGCGATCTCTCTTGACCTAGCCCTAATGAACTCCACAACGTGCGCCTGAACACTCTGCACTGCTTGTCCCTCCCTCAAGTATTGGAGATACGGAACCACTCAGCAGCCTAGAACACCCCCCCATCAGCGTGACATGAGACTGGAAGGCGATCCTGTGCTATGGAGTCATTGTCTACCGCTTCAATATTGAGAGCAGCATCGAAGTCTTCCTTGCTCACTACCACACCGTAATCCATGATGTGTGGCCCTGTGTTCTCGGTCTTGGGGAACGTGACTTGTAGCCAGGTATCGGGGAAATGACGGCTCTTAGAACTAAGCTGCACGTGAATCTCGAATTCACTGTAGCCATTGTTCTGTAGGAGATCATAAAGGTCACTCAGTTTCTTGTAATCGTCTATGTAGAATTCACAGCTTACGGTCATGGTGTGTTCGCAGGACATGATTGTGTTGTAGCCATTGTTGCGGAGAAGCCTGACTACTTCCCTTACGCCGGGTTCGATGTTGTCATACCAATCCTTAGCCTCGAAGTGTTCAACACTATTGTCGGGGATGTCTACACACTGAATCACTGTAACACCCCCCTTCTCTCGCCCTCATCTTTCCCTCCGCCCCGATCCCTCCAACTCGTCTAGGTAGCGGTCCACTGCTTCTCTGACCAATTGGGACATGGATTTATATGTGGCAGTACTTAGAGCACGAAGTCTCTCGATCTGCCGATCAGTAAGCTGGACGGGTAACCTCTTGAAGTTCACGTATGGAGTCATGTCAGCATCATTCCTCCTACGGAACCACTGTAGCACAACGGTTGTGCTACGTCAAGTCGGTGAGTTTAGGGAAACCGTAGGCCAAGATGGAAAGGAGGGATGGATCGCCTACACCACGACGTGGAGACTACATGTTTCAAATGTAGTACTTGAAAGGCAGGGGCTTAAACTCGGGCAGCGGCCCAGCAGTGAGAATTTCTCCTACAGCCCCGGCAAACCTCAGCGTTACCGGTTGTCCATCAGAGAACATACAAGCATTGTAGTTGAGTTTCGTGAGAGCCATAATGTCCTTGAGTACAGTGCAAAGATCCGCTTGGCCGCGACAGATTTCAATTTGCAGCGGAACAGGTACTTCCTTGCCCGCATAGGTTTGTAGACGTGGTACGTAGCCCTTAGTCCACAGATAGGCAGACGTGTCATCTACAGGAAGAGCCATGCCCCGTAGGATTGGGTATGTGCTCTGCCTGTAGAGTCGAAGGTCAGGGACGGTCCTTATTGTGACTCCCACTAGGTTTGTCTTGGTTCTATCCACAGCTTGCTCAAACCCTTGCCACTCGGAGTCACTGAATCTGGCCCTACCGTGTAGAAACAGCTCTCGCGGAGGACGGCCCGTTTTCTTAGAGTATGATCTCACTACAGCCCCAACGAGCTCTTCAGCAGCCAAACGGTTGAGGTGAAAATCGCGTTGACTGGGGCTATACCAAGGGCCGACAGCCCCCTTGAATACGACTCCGTCACCAGAATCAAGGAACATCTGTGCCGCGCAACAGCAATACCTGGGGTCGCGCTGTCTCTCGTCCCGCTTGAACACTATTCCTACGTAGCAGACTCCTTCTCTGACACCAGAAATCTTCCAGGGACGACCCCCTGCCTTGTAATAGGCCGTTGTCGATATGTTCCAGGCAACGGCTGATGTATCCGTAGAGGCAGACTTGGCTGACTCCGAGGTGAAATGATTCTCGCCTTGGTGGGATATGGTACTCTCCAGAATGATCTGCGTGGGCACACTATATTCTAGGAGCCTGGCCTTAAGCTGATTGTGAAAGTTCACCTCATAGTAATAGGGCAGAGCCTCTTCGTAGTCTTCTTCAAATAGAGGGATCTGCCGTTTGAGTCTCATCGCCTTCTTGAAGGACATTCCAGTACGGCTCACTATGCGCAGTTCTGGCTCAACCGATGATAACGGCCTACAGTATTTCCGCACTTGATCCGGTATTACTATGAACCAGACGTCAACCATAGTGTCCTCGTGTTTTAGGGTATCGACAATCGCACTCGAAAAAAGGTCAACGGTCCTGTAAACGCGCTCGTGTTTATCATCTAGGTACAGCACACGAAAGAGGTCCTCCTCGGGGATCTCTAAGCGGATGAAAGCAGGCTGACGCCAAGGGACTCGAAACGCCGCCTGAAAACCCGGGAATGGAGGACGCGACACATGAAGAGTACTGGCAAAGATTGGCCTCTGAATCTGGTTGACCCACCGGTCAAAAGCCTCCAGACCTCTCTTAGTCCCGATGACCCCCGCTCTTATCCCGTATGGACTAGTCTCATCCAAAGGGCCAAAAAGAGTCAGACCGTCGCGGGGATCCTCTAGAGACTGCCCATATCCAAAAAGAAGATTGGGTTCGGGCAAGTACATGAGAGATCCCATCTAGTCGTACTCCTCCTCACCAGGATCGTCATGGTCGCCGTATTCATCTGCAAGAGGTTCTTCATTGGGGTCAACATACGAAACCTGACTTTCAAGCATCATTGGAGTACTACTCATGTCGATAGTCATTGATTGTCCGACACGCAATCTGATTAGGCCATCAGGATCGGCCAGCCAAGTCAGCACAGCAAGCATCTTATCCCGCCAATTGGGGTTCCACCAGTCTTTGCATTCGGTCCTTCTTGCACTCTGTAGTCTCCGGTGACTGTCCCAGATATTCGACCCATCATTAGAGAACAGGACGTAGGGCCGAAAAACAAACAGCCAAGACGACTGAAGGATTGGCTTCATCTGAAGTCCATAGTGCCAGTAGTGTCTATGAACAAGTCCTTGCAGATCCGTCCTTGACCGGTAGCCCACAACTTGTCGCCAGGTCTTCCTGCTCGTACCCATGAAAGAAATCCTGTCATTTTCGATAAGATCCTTTGGAAAATAGAACCGGACAGGACCTACTGCTGCTGGACGATAGGTTCTTAGGCCACGAGCCAGAAGCAAGTCTTCCCCTGCCATCCGCAACAGGCGAATCAGAAGCTTTGGACTCTCAATCACATTGGCGATTCCGTAGCCTGCTAGAAAATCGTCCACCGAAGTGACTCTCGTCTCTCCAAACTCAATAAGGTTCGCACCTAACGAACTAGTAAGATCCTCTAAAGGGGCAAATGTCATTAGGAAACCTTGATAGCGAAATGCGGGAAATGCCACTAGATCTTCAAGGCGCAGGTAAGGTTCCCTAAGTTCTGGTTCTGCACTGATTTCGTGAAAGTACAACTGCTGAGGCATGGACTTGACCGGAAGCCAGTTCGAAATATACTGTTCCGCCTGAGACACCAGCCCCGCCGAAGACCCAAACTTCGTTCTCCACCAAGATGCAACCGAATCAGGAGTCATCCCCGAGTCCTTGGGTATGCCGCTTTCCTTGAAGTGCTCAAGGAGCCTCCGCAGCCCTTCAGCCCAAGAGTCAGTAAACGATATGATGTTTCTGCGTCCAAGTAGTATGTTCACATCTCCATAAGGGAGATCATCGATTATGATCGGCACAATAAAGTTGCTCTTACCAGACTGCTTCTCCACATTCAGAGCTACTTGAAGTTCCTGCAAAGGACCTTCTTTCTCATTAGACGTCCTCGATAGCACATAGATGAACTTCATGGTTTGGTTGCGTATTATTGCCTCAATGGTCCTCCAAAAGATATTTCCAGCTGGTAGACAAGTCAGATCTGACCAGGCATTGTAGCCTTCTCTCCGCAATTGAAGTGCTAGCCATTGTGTGAAGTCGTTGTCTTCGGGATTTGCGTGGCTGAGGAAAACCAATGAGCCCACAGAGCCGCCTCCCAAGACTTGGGCGATTACCCCAATTATCTGTATTCGACACATTATAGGAGGCGGGCAATACTTCCTGTCGGCTGCCAAGTGTTTGGGCGGGTTTCTAAGGAATCGTGGGACGTAGATCACTGTGCATAACCTAGAAGAAAGGCCATAGATGCGCGACTCCCATTTTTCAGCATCCCAATAGCAGTCTCAGTAAGAGAGGTGAGGGGGCGAGCAGTCCCCGCCCCCGTTGGAGGTGAGAAGTCTACCTGTCAACATAGCCCTTCTGGGCATACTCCATGTCTGCGCCCTTGATGCTCAGCCGATCTATCGTGGCAGTCCTGACGTGCATCCTGTTCACATTCATCACTTTCACTTCCAGCAGGTCAGTCCTAATCTGCGGCACAAGGTGAACATCGGGAGAGCCAGCGGACAGCGACTTGAACGATTCAAGAAATGTAGAGACATTGTCCCTGTTTAGAACGAATTCGCCCCCATGGACAAGGGCAAGGCCCGTAGACAACACAGGACCGCCTTTATCGAACTTGGGGACATTGGCCGGAATCGAGGTTACTGAATCACCACTCGCTGCTAGCAGGGCCTTCCTTTGTCTCACATATTCCGACAACCCGTGCAGGGATTTCGCGTAGCCTTCTTGCTCAATCTTCAGAACCGCTTCCTGCCTGGTGTTTGTCTCTGACTCCAGCCATGTGTAGAATCCCCTGATTTCGTTTAGTTTGGTGGCATTATGCTCCTTGAGGCTGTCCAGCCGAGTCTGTAGCGATTCCTTTTCCCGCTTTCTGCTTTCTTCGAGCGCGTCCAGTTCCTCCTGAAGGGCACTCTTGCGCTGCTCCAACTGTCTTTCACGTTCAGCAGCAGCCTGGGCAGTCTTTGCCTCTTCCAGTTGGGCAGCAAGGTCGGTATCGAAGGTGGCTTCCCTTATGCCCCCCTTGATCACTGTCATCTTGGAACCGCTTAACTTGCCTTCAAGGGAGCTAATTTCTTCGGCTTCTTTTCGCCTTTCTTCTTCCCGCCGAGCAGCGTC